>CAZHYI010000019.1:0-11264 GCA_964536595.1 uncultured Candidatus Bathyarchaeia archaeon | reverse complement strand
TATGGATAGTCTTTGTTGAAGTACCAGAGTCGGTTGATATTGAAGAGATACTGGAAGAAATAGCCCGTATGGATGTGATTTTGGAACTGAAGTACCACATGATGGATAAAGTAGAGATTTTCGATTCTTACCTCTTCCCACTAGGCATGTATGATGTACGAATGTTCATCCTACCAGACTATGTGTTCCATAGTTTAAAGAAGGAGATGATAGACACCTTAAAAACTGGTGGAGAAGTTATTCTTTACAGACAAGGAATGTTTTCAGGTCGAACTATAGCGATCAGAATAAAGAAGAGATTTAAGGAGAAGTTAACCTCTATTAATGATATCCTCCGTTTTTTTGAGAATGTTTTTAGAGCCTTGGGGTGGGGATTATTAGAGTTTAAGAGTATAGATCCCAAGGCGAAGATAGGCTCAATAATAGTTAGAGAGTCTGTAGAGTATACTGAGTTCTCTAACATTAAGTGCCATTTCTTTAGAGGTTTAATTACGGGCATCTTAAGAGAGATATTTAGAGATGAGAGCATAAATCTTGTAGAAGTGAAGTGTAAAGTTGAGGGAGCGCCATACTGTGAATATCGTTTCGCTTGATTTTTTTACCACCCAACCTTTAACCCTAACAGCTCCTTGACGTAAGCGAGAGCTCTTACTAGTGAATAGAGTGGCCTATAAAATAGGACTATTATAGGTATTAAAAGCAGATATCTAACTTCTTTTCTTCCTCTCGGGGAAATTATCAATGCTGTGGAGGCTTGAATGAGTTCAAGGATTAAGTAGAAGGCTAAAATAAGGGAGGCGAGTTTCCATAGGGGTATAGATGGGAAAGTTAAGGGTAGAAGCAGGAGCCAGAATAGTCTAATAAAGATGAGGAAGATATCCATTAAGAGCATGTCGATTATGGAGAGAACCGATCTTAAACCGAACTTAGTGTTGAATAGTAAGTCCTTATGTTTCTTTAGTGATTGTAACTGACCGTAAGCCCATCTAATTCTCTGTCTAACCCAATGAGAAAGCTTGTTAGGAACCACTGTCCAAGCAATAGCATCTTGGGCGAACGCTACTTTAAAGCCCGTTTTTCTCAATTTAAGCACGAAATCGAAATCTTCGGTTATTGTATCGGCATCTACGCCACCAACTGACTCCATAATTTTTCTTCTAAAGGCACCGAAAGCTCCAGGGATAATCAGTAGTATCTGAAGCAAAGACTGAAATTTCCTACCCATCTCCATAGCTAAGAGATACTCGTAAGCTTGGATTTTCTCAAGTAAAGATTTAGTGTTGTAGACTCGAACATTTCCAGCAACACCGACAATCTTTGGGTCTTTGAAGTACTCGACTATCTTAACTAAACTCTCAGTTTGAATGATCGTATCTGCATCTATAACTACAATAATCTCTCCAGAAGAAAATGTAACTCCATATCTCAAAGCCATAGCCTTACTGCTTTGAGGCTCACGTTTCCTAACAAGTATGATATCTCCACGAACCGCATAGGGCTTAGCTTTCAAATATGTATCATCACTCGAATTATCATCTACAACAATGATCTCCTTATTCGGGTAATCTAAAGCCACTAAACTCTCAATCGTTCGAGCTATAATCTCCCCCTCATTATGAGCAGGTACAATAATACTTATCTTAGGAGTATATTCACCAGGCGATTTCGATTCCTTTTTGATGAACTTCTCAAAAAGTAGAACCGCACATTTAACGATGACTCTAGGGAATTCTAGGATTAGAGGTACTAAAAGAATTAGAATGGCATCAATAAGCTTAAGTCCCAAAAACGGTAAATCCATACTAATTAAACTTTAAGTCCACAATCTAATTAATTTTATAGATTAAAAATACGTTTTTAACCTTCTTTGCGAGATTAACTGCACTACGTTATTTTATTCTTCTAGCGTAATACTTTTCAGAAGGCATAAAGAAAGAGTATTCTGGTTTTAGGCTTTGATGGTCGGTATTGTAGGTAAACCTAACGTTGGAAAATCCACTTTTTTCAGCGCCGCTACTTTGAAACCAGTTGAAGTGGCAGATTATCCCTTCACAACTATAAAGCCGAATAGAGGAATCGGATATGTCCGTAAGCGCTGCGTATGTAAAGAGTTTGGAGTAAAAGATGATCCTGTGAATTCTCTATGTATAAACGGAATACGCTTGATACCAGTTGAACTTATTGACTGCGCAGGTCTAGTTCCTGGAGCTTGGAAAGGAAGGGGATTGGGGAACAGATTCTTAGATGAGATTCGCAGAGCCGACGCTTTGATCCATATTGTGGATGCTTCCGGATCAACCGATGCAGAAGGGAGAAAAGTGGAGATTGGTACACATGATCCCATAGAGGATGTTCGTTTCTTAGAGAGGGAGATCACTATGTGGATGTACAATATTCTACGTAAAGATTGGGCGAAGATTGCACGTACAGCTGAAGCTGGAAAGAAGGATTTAATTTCGCTTCTTGAAGATAGATTCAGCGGTTTATCAATAAGGAAGGAGCACATCATGGAGGCCGCTCGGAAATCCCACATTAACTTAGAGAAACCTACAACCTTGAGTGAAGAGGAAGTAATCGGCTTCATAGATAATTTAAGGTCCATTTCGAAGCCAATTTTGATAGCGGGAAATAAGGTGGATCTTCCCAAAGCTGAAGAAAACATTGGGAGAATGAGGGATTTAGGCTTAAATGTGATACCTTGCTGTGCAGAGGCTGAGCTTGCTTTAAGAAGAGCTTCTGAAAAAGGACTTATAGATTATATTCCAGGAGACGGTGAATTTAGAATCTTAAAACCTAATCTTTTAGGAGATAGGCAGATTAAAGCGCTTGAATTGATAAAGAAGCGTATACTCGATAAGTATGGATCAACAGGTGTTCAAAAGAGTATAAATAGTGCTTTCTTTGATCTCCTCCACATGGTCACTGTCTACCCGGTTGAAGATCCCGAAAAGCTTTCTGACCATAAAGGTAGAGTGCTTCCAGACGTTTATATGGTTCCTGAAGGAACTACAGCAAGGCAACTTGCCTACATGATTCATACTGAACTTGGCGACAGCTTCATTTACGCCATCGATGTGAAGAGTAAAAAGCGTATCGGAGAGAACCATATCCTTAAGGATGGAGATGTTATTTCAATCGTAAGTGCAAAAAGAAGAGTCTGAAGGATAGTTTAGGCTCCGAATCTTCTCTTTCTTTTCTGATAGGTACGTACTGCACGAAGAAGATCTATTTTTCTTAAGTCTGGCCAATACACATCTAAAAAGCATAATTCACTGTAGGCGCTCTGCCAGAGAAGGAAACCGCTCAGCTTCTCATTTCCGGAAGTTCTTATAATTAAGTCTGGATCTTGCTTCGGAAGATGTGAGGTGTACAAGTATCTCTCTAAAATCTTTTCATTCAACTCGTCAGGTTCCAATTTACCGGCGATTATATCATCAGCTATTCTCCTTGCAGCATCAACTATCTCCGCTCTACCCCTATACGCTACCGCTAAATTTAGATAGAAAGCATCATTATTTTTAGTCGACTCTTCTATAATCCTAATTAACGATTTAACCTTTTCAGGCAATAAATCGATTCTACCTATAGCTTTGAATCTAATGTTGAATCTTTGGAGGTAGCCTTCAGAAAGCAGAGTGTTAAGTTCATTCTCAAGTTGAGTGATCGCTTCACTCATCGATTCTTTATTTGATATTAAATGCTCTAACGAAAGAGCATAGATCGTTATGTACTTCACATCTAATTCTACGCACCACTTGAGAAGGTCAAGAATCTTCTTCGATAAAGTGTGATTCTTCACAAAAGTGATGTGGTTTGAAGGTTCATTGGCTATTATAGCGATGTGCTTTATCTTTGCACCATTCTTTAACTGGTGTTTAAGCCACCACTCATATAATTTGTAAATGCCTACTATACCGAGTAATTTTCTAATCATTTTGAACTAAACTTCTCTTGATTCATTAAGGATTTTAAATTCATCCCAACTTAGCCTCTTTCCCTTCTTAATTTTCTCCATAGCTCTATTTCTCACTTCGCTCAGTATTTTCTCCTCACGCTTCTTCATCGTCTCCATCTTCAAAGCCTTAATCTGACTCTCAATATCCCTTAACTCTCCAACCTTCATCTTTCTCTCATTCTTTAGAGCCTTCGCTTTAGAGATAAAATCCACAAACATTCTATGCGCCTGGTCGGCCTCCTCCTTCAATTTTGAGATCTCCTCTGACAGTCTCAATAATTTTTTATGGAAATCTCTGCTCTTTTCAACAAGACCACTTATCTTGTCTCTACTAAGTCTATTAGCCTTCCTAAGAGCCTCCCTTTCCAGCTTAAGCCGCTTTACTTCACTCTCTAAATTTCTTATCTTATTCAGGTAGGCAAGGTTCTCTTCTAGAACGAGGATTTCAGAGACTATCCTTTTTTCTTCCTCCAGTGGGAGAGAGGAAGTTTGGACAATCCAGTCTAATCTTTCAATCTCCTTTTTTAAATCTCTAAAACTATATTTTCGATCAAGCTTCTTTAAATACCGATCTATTTCTTCTTCAATACTCTTTATTTTTTCACTTATTTCAGTTATTCTAGCATTATTAGATTTTATCTCAGATTTTAAGTTCTTAATGAGGCTATTAACTTCATCTCGATTTTTTCTGTAATCTTTAGCCTCAACTATGAGGTTTTTAACCTTCTTATTTAAATCATCTCTTTTTTCAGACCAAGACCTAGATTTAGAAATGATGTCACTATACAACGTATTTATTTGAGCTAATTCCTCCCTAACTTGTTGAGCTTTCTCTTCCAACTTTTCCAGATTCATCATGCTAAAGACCATAGTGAATCATTGAAGAAGAAAAATGGGGGAAGTAACTAAAGTTTTAGCTATTTAATGTTATTTTTTAGCTCCTTTTTCTAAGGTCACCACTCCAGGGAGTTCTTCGCCCATTAGGTAAGCTATAAGTGCTCCTCCAGCGGTACTGACATAAGACATCTTATCAGCTAAACCGTACTCGTGAGTAGCCGCAACTGTATGACCGCCTCCAACCAATGAGTAAGCGTCAGCTTCAGCCACAGCCGTAAGAATCTCTCTTGTACCTATGGAGAACGCCTCCTTTTCAAAGAGGCCTAAGGGCCCACTAACAACTATCGATTTCGCCTTGCCTATAATCCCTACGTAAGAATCTATAGTTTTACGTCCTATATCATAGATCGGGTATTCCGTAGGTAAATTCTCCACCAAAATCTCTTTCCGTTTACCGTCAACCTCCACAGCAACATCTAGCGGGGTCTTAATTTTATCCGGATACTCTTTCATAACATCCTTGATTCCAGGTATCAGTGGAGTCAACTTCATTTCTTCCAGCAGCTTCATGTTGGCATCTCCTAAATTGATGCCTCGTGCAGCCAGGAATAAGTGGCCGACTAACCCGCCTGTTAGTACGTAGTCCGCTATGTCATGATCTAGGACATGGCGCGTTATAGCTAGAGAGTCATCAGCTTTTGCTCCTCCGAGGATATAGATGCATGGGCGATCTGCTCCCCTCAGAACCCTGTCTAGAGCTTTAAGCTCTCTCTCCATGATTCTACCAGCGACTGTAGGAAGCGGAACCGTAAAGCCTACAATTGAGGCATGTGACCTATGAGCCGCTGCGAAAGCATCATTAATGAAGACGTCTGCGAGAGGAGCTAAGTTCTTAACGAATTCGGATTCAGCGTGTTCTTCAGGTGACTTCTTCGCGGTCTCCTCTGGAAGAGTCCGCACATTCTCTAGAACAAGCACATCCCCTTCCTTAAGTCCCCTTATCGCATTCTTAGCTTTCTCTCCATAGACATCATCGACATACTTAACTTCCTGCCCCAATATTTTTGAGAGAATTTCAGCATGCTGCTTTAAGGGAATGAAGTCAGGTTTTCCCTTTCGGCCTTGATGAGCTAAAATGACTACTTTAGCTCCCTTCTCTACGAGTTCCTTAATAGTGGTTTCTCCATGTGCCCGAATTCTAGTGTCATCCAGAATCTTCTTTGTTTCTGGATCAATGGCAGAGTTAAAGTCTACCCTAACTAACACAGTTTTTCCTTTAAAATCGAAATCATCCATAGTTAGAAATTTAGGCATTATTATTTCACCTGTTTAAAAATATGAAATAATAGGGTTAAAACATTACCTTTCATAAAAAAGAAGGTGGTTTATGAGGACGCTGTCCTACAAATCTTCTCTATCATTCGCACCATCTTAACGGAGTAGCCCCACTCATTATCATACCATGCCAGCACCTTAACGAGATTCCCAATGACCATGGTGGATAGTCCATCAACAATCGCTGAGTTTGGATTATGTATCAGATCAGAGGACACGAGAGGCAGTTCACTGTAGTCTAGAACGCCTTTAAGTGGTCCCTCGGCAGCCTCCTTAAATGCTGCATTAACCTCCTCTACCGTAACTTCCTTCTCAAGCACAGCGACAAAATCGACGATTGATACTGTGGGTAGAGGCACCCTTAATGCAAGACCATTCATTTTACCTTCAAGTTCAGGCAACGTCAAAGTTGCAGCTACCGCTGCGCCAGTAGTTGTGGGCACCATATTGAAAGCTGCTGATCTAGCACGGCGTAGATCTCTATGCTGCATATCTAGAAGTCTCTGGTCATTGGTTACTGCATGAACAGTAGTCATAAGTCCAGCCTTGATGCCAAACTTATCATTCAAAACTTTAGCGACAGGAGATACACAATTCGTTGTGCATGAAGCTAAGGAGATTATGTGGTGTTTCTCTGGATCGTATTGATCGTCATTAACACCGTAAACCACTGTTAGGTCAGCGCTTGTTGCGGGACGCATAGGCGCTGAAACTAATACTTTTTTGGCTCCAGCCTGCAAGTGTTTTGCGGCGTCTTCCCTTCTCCTGAACCTTCCTGTAGACTCGACAACTAGGTAAATGTCCATGTCCTTCCAAGGTAGCTTAGCTGGATCAGGCTCTGATAGAACTGTTAATTCTTGCTTAACTTCACCGTCCTTCTTGATTATGATAGTGTTGTCCTTAGCTTCCACATCAAAAGGTAGTCTACCATGAGTAGAGTCGTACTGTAAGAGATGCGCAAGTATTTTCGCGTCTGTCAAGTCATTTACAACAGCAAAGTCTATCTCGGTTCCAGTCTCAAGGGCTGCACGGTACAAGAGCCTTCCTATTCTCCCAAAGCCGTTTATGGCAACCTTCACAGCCAAATTATTCACCTCAAAATTATTTTCTGCAACTTACTATTTTTGTTTTTCTAAAATACTTCTATAGCAGAACAGTGAGAGCTTAAAGAAACAGTAAATATCGATCTAAGAGCCGAGATAATCCTCGTGACTAAAGAGAAAATACTCTGTATAATGTTCCGAGCTTCAAGGATCTAATTTATAATGGTGACAGAAGTAATGAAAAGCGTCAACAAATTACTACATGAAACTTTCTTATCTGCTCTATGAAAAGTTTTTAAGTTTCAAAATAATAGTATGGTTTCTAATTTACGGAGGGTTTATAGTTGCCGAGAAAAATAGTTATTATTGGAGCGCACGCAGCTGGTTGTGACGCCGCAGCAGCTGCAAGGAAAACTGACAGAAAAGCTGAAATAACTATGCTAACAACGCAGAAGATTGCTGGATATTCTCCTTGTGGAATACCATTCGTTTTGGGCGGCCACATAAAAAGCTTCAATGACCTAGTTGTTTTTCCACCATCATATTTTAAAATGATGAAGATAAATCTTAAATTGGAGACCACAGCGACTAATATAAATACAGAAGCTAAAACTGTTGAGATTCAAGATAAAACTGGACGTACTGAAACTTTAGAGTACGACAGTCTGATAATCGCTACCGGAGCCAAACCCTTTGTTCCACCAATCAAGGGTAGGGAGAAAGAGGGCGTATACACCTTACGAACGATTGAGGATGGAGAGAGAATCGATCAAGCTATTAGAAGATCAAGCTCAGCTGTTGTTGTTGGGGCGGGACTCATAGGGCTTGAAATCGGCGTTTCATTTATTGAACGTGGATTAAAAACCACAGTTGTTGAGCTTCTCCCACACGTTCTTCCTGCAATGCTGGATAAAGATATGGCTGAAATTGTTCAGAAAGGTCTAGAGAAGAAGGGTTTAAGAATAATAACTGGTCATGGAGTGGATGAGATTCTTGGAGGAGAAAAAGTTAGTGGGGTTTCTGTTGCTGGTGAGCAAATCCCCACAGATTTTGTGGTTGTGGCTACTGGTGTGAGGGGAAATACTGAGTTAGCACAGAAGGCTGGAATAATAACGGGTGAAACAAGGCTGATTAAGGTTAACATGCGAATGGAGACGAACGTTAAAGATGTTTATGCTTGTGGAGATTGCGTTGAGTCGATATGCCTAATAACCAAACGCCCGATAGTTAGTCAGTTAGGTACAACAGCTGTTCGGCAAGCAAAAGTTGCTGGAACAAACGCTGCTGGAGGATACGCAATATTTCCAGGAGTTATAGGCGCAGCTGTCACAAAACTTTTCGACATGGAAGTAGGCGCTGTAGGCTTAACAGAATTTTTCGCTAAAAGAAATGGGATAGAAACTATTTCAACGACTTTTACTGGAACAACTAAGGCACATTATTACCCCGGTGGGCTACCGCTCAGAATTAAGCTTATTGCTGAGAAGGAAACTGAGAAACTTATCGGCGCCCAAATAATCGGTGGAGAAGGTGTAGCTCAAAGAATAAATGCACTGTCATTTGCTATACTAAAAGAGATGACTGTTAGGGAGATGGCTAAAGCTGAGACTTGTTATGCGCCGCCAGTGGCTGAAACTTGGGACCCAATGATTCTAGCTGCTCAAACGTTACTTAGAAAACTTAAGTGACAGAACTATACTCTTCTCTATCATTTTATGAAAGAATTTGTTACTTGAAATTTATATTGTAATTCTAGTGAAGAAAGATAGTCACAGTTAAAGCAACTGCAGAATGAATTAGAAAAATTGTGGAGGATATAATATAGGTGATAAATTCGTATGCAGGAATGGACTAGTATTCTTCTTAAAAGAGCGATAAAATGCTTAAGGGAATATAAAAATAAATAAATGAGAGTTAAAATCATTGATAATTATAATTAATTTTTTAGTTAACCCTCCTTAATGAGCTTCTTATGCCACTCAACAGCGTCCTCTAGAGACATCAATTTTTTAAGTTCCTCATCTAGGTTTGATGGAGCTATCACAATCAACCAGTATTCATATGGATTATCGTTTAGTAACTCTGGCTTATCAGCCACTTCTCCATTAACAGACTCAACCGTTCCTGATAAAGGAGCAACAAGATCTGAAACAGCTTTCACGGACTCTACAGTTCCAAATGGCTCTCCCTGAGTTACTTCATCACCTTCTGATGGAAGCTCCACAAACACTACATCTCGAAGTTGCTTCTGGGCATAGTCGGTTATGCCGATCCTTGCTTTACCATCCTCAACTTTAACCCACATATGATCCTCTGAGTAGTAGAGACCCTCTGGAAGCTCATAATCATCAACCTTAACCAATCTCCTCACCTCTTCCACAAAGTTAATTTAGAAATCAATAAAATGATTAGGTATTTATGAATTTTCCTATTCTATAAACTCCTTCCATCTTCAAAGTAAAAGATGAAATCATTAACAAGAAAGTAGTAACAAGATATGGCTATTACTGTTTATTTCTGGAACGCTTCAAATATTTGTGAACAACAGAGAGGTGAATATAGTATTTCTAGACCTAACTCTCTAGATAGATTCACAGCTTCGGTTGTGGGATAGGCTATCCCATTGATCCCGGCTTTAACAGCTAAAGTATCAATTCTACTTCTTAAGTTCCTCTTAGGTCTCATACACCCTAAAGTGATAGGAATGTGAGGCATAAGAAGCCGTGCTGTAACTATTACCTTAGTCACATCATAGGGGTTAGGGGGCTGGATACTAGCCATTCGTGTACCTCTTATTGGGGTGAAAATTATAAGTACTAATGCGGAGGGGTCATAATTGGAAATTATTTCTAGTGCTTTAAATTCTCCTTTAAGCACCCCATAATGGAGTCCTATAAGTACATGAGGGACTAAGGGAATATTTGAGGATTTTATGGCTTCCAAAGCTGAGCGGTATATCTCAACATTTGCGTCTATATGGTAAATCTTCTTTATTGTCTCCTCAGATCCAATAACGTCTATTAAGGCAGCATCAATCCCTATGGCTCCCAACTCTTTAGCGGTGGCTGGATCAATAATGCCAGTATGAACAATCACTTTAAGCCCAATTTTTCTCTTCACTTCGCGTATAGCATTCAAGAACCTACGGAGAGGAACTGACCCATCTGGCATGCAGCCACCGCTTATTAAGCATCCAACAGCTCCTTTCCTCTTTAATTCCTCACATATTGAGATTAAGTCTGATGGAGAAAGAGCGGGCTTCATTGTTCGTAGCAATATTCCTCCGCAATGGTCACAATTGAGGGAGCAGAACTCTCCTGTTATGGAGATGGATGGGAAGACATCTGTTCCTCCAACGCCATTCTCGTGGGGAGCAAAACTGGGTGTAAAGAAGAAGATTCTTTTCCCGAAGTTCCTCCAGCTTAACTCCCTAGCTAAATCAATTAACTCGCTCCTCTTTCTTTCCCACTCCTCTAGATACTCCATAACCTTCTTCATGACTACTCTACCAGCTATTTCTTTTTAAAGAAAAGCCAATTTTTATCTCCTTTAAACTTGAGTAAACAGTATTCGCCCTTGAGCCTCTGGCCTTTAATCTCAAAAACTATTTTATCACTCTTTCTATCCTTCAGGATGTAACTCCCTTTATCCCAAATCTTCACTGTACCCGCCCCATAATGGCCCTCCGGAATAACTCCTTCAAAATTAGCATACTCCAAAGGATGATCCTCCACAAGAACGGCTAATCTCTTCACTCCCTTTTCAGTGGGCGGAGTCTTCGGCACCGCCCAACTTTTCAATACTCCATCCATCTCCAGTCTTAAGTCCCAATGTAGACGACGAGCATGATGCTCCTGAATGACATATATTCCCTCAAATCCCTCTACAGTTCTCTCTTTCTTCACGTCTACACTTTTAGGTTCGGTGGTGCTCTCTAAATCCCTCTTTTTCTGATACTCATCTAGACTCATCTTACTCCCTAAGATTAAGATTTGAAGGGCAAAGATATAATTGTCGAGTCTTAGTAATGCTCTCTGTTAATCCTCCCCTGTATCACTTCGAATTTTTTGAGCCATTCATTTATATGCTTATCT
>CAZHYI010000018.1:0-11622 GCA_964536595.1 uncultured Candidatus Bathyarchaeia archaeon | reverse complement strand
CAACTATCTTCTCAACTTTCGGGATTGATTCGGTTCCGTAAGCCATAGCAGCTATAGCCTGCGCTCCCCCAACTCTGAATATGTCAGTAACGCTGGATATATCAGCTGCAACTAGAATTCTTGGGTTCACCTTTCCGCTTTTTGAGGGGGGAGAACAGAGTGTTAGGTCCTTAACACCCACTAATTTAGCTGGAATAGCGCACATTAAGACAGTTGATGGATAAACTTTCTTACCACCAGGAGCATATATGCCAACTGAAGAGAGAGGTACATACCTCTGACCAACCGTTACTCCCTCAAACGGTGATACGTTAAAGCCCTCACTTAGCTGGGCTTTATGGAAAAACTTTATATTTTCAGACGCCTCTTCCAACGCCCTTAATTCACTCTCGTCTAAACACTCATAAGCCCTGGAGATCTCTTCCTCGTGGACTTTAAGACCGATCTCTGTTAAGTCTACACCGTCAAATTTAATCGTATATTCAATAAGCGCCTTATCTCCCTCTCTCTTTACAGAATCCACGATCTTCTTCACAGTTTCTTCTACCGAAGATAAGTTGAGGACCCCTCTATTCATTATGTCGCTGAGAAGTTCTCCACAAAATTTTGATGCTGGTATAATTTTCATATTTCTACACCATCATTTTAAGGCTTAAGATTATTTCTGTAAAATTTAGAGCGTGTCCTTACATTTCTTTCTTGACATTTATTCGAATTTCTCCTATTAACTTAGAGTAGCCATTTGAGAGGAATATCCTGATAAGTTCCGTCTGGAAGAGTTCTCCTAATCGTTATCGGTAAGATTCCCTTATTAAACTCTTCTAAAGCAATATCGATGGGGCTAACGGCTCCCTTCTTGGGTTTTATGAGGATCGGTGCTCCCATAGCGATTTGAAGCGCTCTAGCCCCTACAATACGCGCCCTCTCGAAACGCGTGACTTTAGGTGGTCCTATCAAGATTTTCTTATCAGTCTCCACAGACAATTATCCCTTCACAACTCCAAATTCCAAATCCTTTTTAATTACCTCGTTAAGTTTCATAGAAGCAACCCCTATTAATGTGCTGTTACGCTGCACTTTAAGGAGTCTAGTAAATGATCCCTTCAACCTTATAAACTTTAAATTTCCTGAGTAACCCACGCTTTCCATAGAGCAGAGCGTGCAACCAACACTCAAAAACGATTCCTACCTAAAATTTTTAGTTTTCATAAAATATGTCCAAGATAAAAATCTTTTCCAAAATTTATAGTTTTACGATCATTTCAAGAGCTCCCTGAAGGGTTAAAACAGCAATTAGTGGGATCCGAACTGAAAAGTTAAAAATATTATTGAAAGGTAGTATCTTTTGAGGAGATAAGAATGGATAGTTTAGCGAGAATCCCAGTACTTTTTAAGATTGAGGATATTGGAGAAGCTGAGGGTGAATTGGTACGTTTCATGGCTCCCAGGACTGTTAGCGCTATAGTTAAGAAGTTGCCTGTGGAAAGCGTATGCGCAGTCTGGATGGGGGAGGTCTATTTTGAAGTACCGGTCACTATGGGGGAGGAAAAGGCAACCACCACCATAGAGAAAGGAGATATAGCATACTGGCCTATGGGGAACGCTGTATGCGTATTCTTTAGAGAGACTAGACCTTACAGTGCGGTGAACAGAATAGGGAAAATAAAAAAGAATCTAGAGTTGTTCGATAGAGTGAAGAATGGAACGAGAATAAGAATGGAGAAGTGTTGATAGGTGTTACGGAACGCTGTAAAGAAGCTGGAATTCCCTTTACTACGTCATGAGCCAGATTATCATGTAGCTTTTTTGAGGGCGTCTCTAATCTTTCTGTATCGTTCACTCATATATTCTTTGTAGATCGTATCTTTGGCCAAAACAGCTAATGTAGCGTTCAAATCGGATAACCCAATAAGCTTATCCATGTAGGTTCCAGAATAAGTGATTAGACCTCTCCTTCTCTCCTCAATCGTTACAACACCGATGTTTCTAAGCTCATCTAACGCCCTGTCCAATAATTTTGGATTGATAATTTCCATCCTATTTAGGAATCTGTACAGCTTTAGAAGGTCAGTAACCATCTCCGACCTCCAACATACACCTCTATAGACAGCTAAAACTCTTACTGAATCAGCCATTAATCTATTCAATTCACTCGCGTCCTCATTGGCTAAAAGATCAGTTATCCTTTTAAAAATATCTCCAACCAAACTTTACCAGCCCATTTTACATTTCTTTCTTCAAACTTAAATAGTTTCATATTTTCCATACAGTACTCGGAGAAGATCAACAAATAAAGTTTATTTTTGATTATTCAATAACCTCAATATTCAAGTTTTCATCCATAATTTTCAGTAGGGACGAGATTTTCTTTACAGCTTCTCTTGATTCCTCTTGGTTTGTTTGGATAGTGTAGATATACGCCTTTCTAAACTGGGGTTGTAGAAAAATTATAGATACGAACCCCTTCTTCCATACATAATATTCATAGGCATGCATCCTCACCCCGTATTCCGATTCCCTTATTCGCCTCAATAATTCAAGCCTCTTCTGTGGATAAGCAAATATGGAGACCGTTTTCCATCCCCTTCTGAAATATTTTCTGATAGCAAAGCATATGTAAATATGCTTCAGCTTAAATTTTTCAAATTAAGATCCAAAAGAAGATTATATATTTCCACTTGAATAGTGTTATGATGGTGTCACGGCTTGTCTTTTCTGAGTGATAGAGTGAAGAGAACTAGTGAGATGCTCCGTTTAGGTGCTGAGGATAGGGTATCTGAGTATGGAAGGCGTCTAAGCGCTATAAATAACCTTTATAGTAAGATACTCTCTAATTTTATAGTTTCCAACTTCAGTTTTGAGGAGGCTTATGAGACAGCGCTAGAGTTTTTCGGTTCTAGTAAGGTTCGTTTTGCAGGTATTGATGGAACCATGTATTCTAATCCACTTTATGACTTAATGATATTTTTCGGTGGAGCCTACGCATCCACCGGGACAGTCACCTTTAGAAAGGATAGTAAGCCTCTTGTTGAGTATGATTCTAGGTTTCTTGAGAAAGGAGCAGGAATATCCAGTGTTGTTCCAATTTATATTAATGAAGTGCCGGATATTGATCAGACCTTCTTCGATTATGAGGAGCCTAATGAATTCACACCTTCCAAGCCGTTGATTGACCAGACAATCATTAACAACGCTACAATCGCTAACTGGATAATGACCTTTGCAGAGTACTACTTGGCTTACAAGCTCATATCTGATCCAGAGAGGGATATACGTATTGTTCTAATGGATCGCACCTTATCCGGTGAGAGAGCCAGCCTCCTCTACAACACTTCCAAGCGTGAGCTATGGAAGATTAAATCTAACCTTCTAGGTCTTGAGATTGATGGTGTCCCAATCGAGATTAATGATCTCTCTTATGGGAGATATTGTATTGTAAACTATAAACTGGGAGTGCCTCCCCCTAGAGGAGATTTTCTGAGATACGCAATCATCTTCCTAATCCAGAGCAACGGACCGTTAACCCTAGATGAGGTCTGTGAAAGGCTGAAAATAAAGGATGAGAAGCGTAGGAAGCGAGCGAAGAAGTTTTTGGATGTCTCGGTAAGGGAGAACTACCTATTATTGAAGGGTGAAAAGTATGAGATTAATCCGCGTTATCTGGGTACTTGGGAGCGTTTAAAGAAGCTTGTTAGGTTGCTGGGTGACCGTTTCTTCTTTAGTCATGGTGATGAGCCTAATGTTATGCGAATTCATAAAGGTGGGAAAGAACATTGGCTTACAACGTTAGATATAGCTTTCCTATCCCTCTTCTGTTTCGAGATGCTTATTGAGGAGTGCTGGAAGCGACGGGTTCTATTAATAGGGTTGACTAAAGATACTGCTGCCCGAGACTTTAAGCGACAGTTAATCCCTATACTTCACAATGAAGGATTATTAGGCGCCTCAATAACTCCTGAAGAGCTTGAGAAGCTACCTAACACTGATCGTATGATTCTTCAATCCGTCTCAATCCAGAATTCTGATGAGTTAAAGGTTCCATGGAGCTTAATTGAGTATGATTCATGCTTCAAGACCATGGTCCCGGATAGGAAGATGCGGAGAGGCTATGTCTATGGAGCCCGAAAGAACAGAATAAGCATTGAGAAGGTTTTCCTGAAAAGCTACATTCAGCTTTCACAAGCCAGCCATGACCCACTCTTGAGAAGTAATGTGTTACTTATTGACCGTTTAGTCCATCCAGACTTCGATTTATCCAAAGAAACAGTGATTAAGTTTTGGAATGAGTTCGGTTCTGCTAAGGAGCCCGTTGAAGCTATTATATTTAAAGACCGGAACGTGAAGAACAGGCTTCAGAATTTAATTATGGTTCTGTTGGAGGCTATGACGGCGCCGAGTATTCCTGAAGTCTTCGGCCACAATAAACCACTGTTTATTGCTGATAAAGTTGCGAAGTGGCATTACTCCGTCTTTAAGAGAATAGTTGATAGTACAAGAGAATGGATACTCAACAATCGAAAATTGAGGAGGTTCGTCTTCTACATGAGTAGTTTCAGGGAGAGAAGAGCCAAAATAGAAGCAACAAGAAGAGAAGTCTTGTAAAGATAAAATGCCCTTCAGTGACTAAATTCATCTATCAAACTTTTCTATAGGGTTTAGAGAGAGGAAAGAAGGATTATAAGTGTTGGGCCTCTTTAAATTTTAATATCGGTGTGAAGAGGGTTAGTGTTGAGATCGTTAAGTGAAGAGGTTTTCAAGAAGTACTTCACTGATCTTAACGGCAGGTTTCATGGGCGCTTATCAGCTGTTATTCCTACTTTTGCAGGCTTCTCTTCCGAATCTAGATTTGGAGGTATTTCCGCCCGTTACGAGTGCCGTATTAAGGTCGAGTACCAGAAGGATCTGATGGGTCTCCTTGAGGAAGGCATGCTACTTTCAGTTAGGAATTTTAAGCGTACCAATGGCAAAGGCTTTAGATTTACGTTAATGGAGGTTTCTCGTGTATGGCCTGAACATTTCGGTTTAAGAGGACTATCCGATCACAGCTATTATCCCATGCAGTTCGAAATTATTGAGCAAAGTGAAACTGACTGGAGCACTGATGATAAGGCTACAATGATCATTCAAATCAGCGCTATACCCATAAATTATGACTTGATAATCAATGAAGATGGTGAACCGACTTTTGAGAAGGGCTTCTCATATCCAGTAGTAGCCAGTGAAGCCTACATCCTCAACAGTGAGATGATTAACCGCATATACAATCAAAGAATCGTAGAGAAGTTTGGTATCGACACGAGAAGAACTATTGAGGATGCACGTAGTGACCCACGTTTAGGCGTAATTAAGATGTTTCAGTCAAGCGACACAAAAATACCAATCTATATTGATTTTGAGAGTTTAGTTCGTTATCACTTCGGCGTATTCGCTTTTACTGGAGGAGGCAAAAGCAACCTTCTAAGCAATATTCTTAGGAGGATAATCTATCACGCAAGAGATACGAAGATCGTTATCTTTGATATTAGCTGCGAATATCCATTCCTCTTAATGGATGTTCTAGCCGACCCTGAAATTAACTCTATGATTGTCCTAGAGCATAAAGTCGGCTCAGTTGAGCAGTTATATAACTCAATCGTTAAGCCCCGCGAATATGAGAGCGACAGCAGGGTTCCAAATGGATTAAGAAGAGTTATGGAGCTTGGTCGAGTAGCCCACTATAGGAAACCTAGATTTAGAGTACCTACCTATAGTCGTTTCTTAGATGAATTGGAGGGTTTACGGAAGGATAGTATCGATAAGCCCCACTACGTGAACGCTATAGATGA
The DNA here is from genome assembly GCA_964536595.1 of uncultured Candidatus Bathyarchaeia archaeon. Taxonomy (GTDB): domain Archaea; phylum Thermoproteota; class Bathyarchaeia; order Bathyarchaeales; family B24-2; genus CAZHYI01. The sequence continues at coordinate 5,797 of CAZHYI010000018.1, read as the reverse complement.
GATTCGTGAAGCCATACTAGACTACATTGATCAGAAAGGCTACCTTGAGAATCAGGAAGTTGATGAGGAATTCGTTCAGTTCATTGATTATGTGGCTTCCTCAGTAGTTCAGAAGTTTAGGGTTCATGAGAAGAGCGTATTATATTCTTGGGCTACAACTAGATCTACAGTTCTTGATGTTTTGAGGAAAAGGGAAAGTAGAGAAGAAATAAGCAGAGCGGGAGGATTAACGGCTGAAGACCTACGTAGACTTATCGAGAGCGACATAGATCTTCTATGTCTATCCATCGCTGATCCCATCACGGTTAAGGAGTTGGTTATTCGTCTAACAGGCGAACTACTGAACAGTAGAAAAAGAAGATTTCAAGTTAAACCCTACATACTCTTCGTCTTTGATGAGGCACAAGAATTCATTCCTAACCTTTCAGGCGCATCAGGCATAGATAAGCAGTGTTCAAAACATGTTGAGACATTACTTAGACAAGGGAGAAAGTACGGCTTAGGAGGATGCGTAGCCACTCAACGCATCGCTTACCTGAATACTAACGCCCTCCAGCAACTACACACCTACTTTATCGGAACGTTACCAAGACCCTATGATAGATCAGTTGTTAGCGAAACATTCATGATTGATCAAGGCATCCTTGAGAAGACATTGGAATTTGCTCCTGGCGAATGGCTGTTAAGCAGCTACATAGCAACAGGAATAGAGAACGTCCCAATCTTCATAAAAGCTGATGATGCTGAAAAGGAAGTTGAGAAATATCTAAAGAAGATAAGTCTTTAACACAAAGCTTATGTAGAGAAGATGTTACGATAGATCCGCTAAAAAGAGAGAGTGGGTATATGTGAAGCTAATCTCTATAAAGGGTCTTCTTACTTTTCTAGTATTTCTATGGCTTTCTCGACGGCGAACTTTACCCGTTCAGTACACGCGTAATCATGAATGCTCCTAAGATACTCCTTCATACCCTCAGCGGTCTTAACATCCACGCCTGTTAGTTCCCTACAGGTAACTGCGCCCCACCTCTCTTTGAAGGCGCTTATGAACCTGTCAACCCTTTTCCATGTGGCCTGAGGGTTCTCCTCATTACTTTTTCTGCCATATTTTATACTTATGGCCATGACGGCTCCTGAGATGGAGCCGCATGTAAATCCGTTTAAGGAGAAACCTGCACCTATACCTGTAGCTATCTTGGGAATTAAGTCGGACTCGACACCAAGATATTCTGCTAGTGTTAAGAGAACGCTTTCGCAACAGTTATATGGGCGCCCCTCTGGGAAGTTTGGGGGGTCGCTCTTGAAAGTATCTTGCAGCTTTCTTTTGTAGTTCCTCTATAGTGAGCATGACTACTTCTTCTCCACTCTGAGTTTCGCCTTTAATTCGGGTAGAGTTAGTCGGTCGAGCATCCAGTTCTCAGGCGGAATCTCGTGTATTATCACCCAAGTGTAATGTTGGGGCTGCTTTGCTTCCTTAACTATTAGGTCAGTGACCTTCCTAGACAACTCTGCCTTCTGTTCATCTGTTAAGGCACCCTTCCCAAAAAACATCTCAATAAGGGGCAAGCCATCACCTCCAATTAATTCTTTATTAAAAATCTATTAAATTTATGCCGTGCATGAAAGAGCGACTCCAATTTACTGAAATCATTTTCCCATACTGACTAAAAGTGCTCTCAGGGAGAAAAAATTAAGGATTAATAAGATTTCAGCTGAGTTAAGGCGTAAAAGATCGGGGTTTGATGAAAGGGCAAAATCGTTACGTTTTGGATATAGGCGTTTCTTAGATAATTGCTTACTTTCTATTCACAATAGATAAGCTTCTGTGACATATCTCCGTATCATGCGGTGGCTGTTGAAGTAGTATGCCACTTTCCCGATCGAATTGTTCATTATCCTTATCCATTCATCCCTTCTCTTATAGAATGTTGGAATGATCAGATACTTCAGTTTGTTGTAGAGATCCTCAATCTCCATCCTTCTTCTCTCATCTTCACTAATAAGTTTGTTGGGTGGTGGACCTATAGACCAGCCGGTTACACCTTCAATCCACCCCTCTATCCACCAGCCATCTAAAACGCTGAAGTTTACCACTCCATTATGCGCTGCCTTCATACCGCTTGTTCCAGAAGCTTCTAGTGGAGGTAAAGGAGTATTCAACCAAACATCGACTCCCGAAGTGAGTTTAGCAGCGATCTCCATGTTATAATTCTCTAGGTAGACTATTTGGATCTCATCCTTTAACTGTTTCATGTAGTTATAGATTTCTTCTATAATCTTCTTACCTTCAATATCACGGGGATGAGCCTTTCCCGCGAACACCAATTGAATTCTTCCAACCCTATTTACTTCCCTCAGCCGCTCTATATCTGAAAATATCAGGGTTGCCCTCTTGTACGCTGTGGCTCTCCTAGCGAACCCCAGAGTTAATGTGTCAGCATCCATCTTTACCCCTGTCTTCTCCTTGATGAAGCTGAGCAGGGAAACCTTAGCCTTCATGTGAGCTTCCCATATCTCTTCATCCGGGATTGGGCCGACTTTTACTAGCAGTTCAGGCTCATTGGCCCATCCAGGAATGTACTTATCAAAAAGTTCTCTGAAATATGGGGATGTCCATGTGTAGGAGTGAACACCATTTGTTACTGACATGATGTGGTGCCCTGGGAAGAGCTTCCTTGAGTATTCCATATGCTCTTTGGTTACACCATTTGTAAATTTACTTAAATTTAAAGCTAGGAGGGTCATGTTTAACCGGTCATGTCCACCATACTTCCTTAAGGCTTCTATAGGGAAATCGCCTCCTAACAATTCCTGAACGAGATTATAGGAGAACTTATCAAAGGCGGCTTCGACTGGTGTGTGAGTAGTGAATATGCATAGGTTCCTTACTTTGTCATCATCCATATCGTTCCTTTTGAGTAGTTCGAGGGTGAGGAGGCTTGAGTGTCCTTCATTCATGTGGTATTTAGCGATATTGAAGCCTAACGCTTCAAGCATTCTTACTCCGCCTATGCCTAGAACGATCTCCTGTTTCAGTCGGTACCTCTCATCACCCCCATAAAGAACATCAGTTATTCCTCTATCTTCAGGCGCGTTCCCTTCAACATCCGTATCGAGCAGTAGTATCCAGACTACTCCGCCAGTGACGCTTTGATGTTCATAAAGCCATGCTCGGATTTTCACCTCTCTATCTCTGATTCGCACCTTAACGATGGGAGACTGTAAAGTCAAATATTTTGAAGGGTCCCACTCGTCCGGATACTCCAGTTGTTCACCTTCCTCAGTTATCTTCTGTTTTAAGTATCCCTTCCGACTGACAAGTGTGACGGCGACTAGCGGGATTTTCAGATCAGCGCTGGATCTGATAGTGTCACCCGCTAAAACTCCCAGACCGCCACTATAGGTTGGAATCTCACTCTTTATTCCTACCTCCATGGAGAAGTAAGCGATTCTAGGTCTCTCCAAAAATCTACGTTGACAGTACTCGCTGCAGAAGTAGTATACTTTACCTCTAAATTCCGTTTTAAACTTTATTTTCTCTGGTTTAAGAGGCATCCCGCAGACGGGATCTCTTATTAATTTCGTATCTTCTTCTCGATTAAATCCGTTCAATAAGACGACTCATCTCTTCAGAGAAGAGGTTAGACACCTCTCTTAAATATGTTCGGATAGCGCAACCGTTATTTATCGTTAGATTAAAACGGTACTTAAACCATATTAGTTGATGTAACTGTTTATGTGGAGAGGGATTGTTGAAGAAGACTAAGATTATTTGTACGATTGGTCCCGCTAGCCTATCAAAGGAAGTTTTGGAGAGGATGTATCGAGCAGGGATGAATGGTGCTAGGATAAACACTGCTTATGGTGATCTTGAGCAGTACAGAATGATCGTGAATAATATTCGCGAAGTAGCGGACATCCCTATTATAGTTGATATTAAGGGGCCTGAGATTAGGCTTCGGGTTAGGCGGAAGAGAACTCTAAAGAAAGGGGAAATTGTAGAGATCGGCTTCAACCATGAAGAAATCAGCTTTAACCATGACTTCTATGAGAAGATGGGTGTTGGCGACGAGATTTACATTGATAATGGTAAGATTAGGACTCGGGTTGTTGAGAAAAAGAGTGGAGTGTTGCGTTTGTTGGTGATGAATAGTGGTGAGATAGATGATGGTAAGGGGGTTAATATACCTAAAAAGCAGCTTTTTGTTCCGTCTCTCTCAAAAAAGGACTTGGAGATTATTGAGTTTGCTAAGGAGTATGATGTGGAGTATATAGCTCTCTCATTCACGAGAGACGCTCAAGACGTGAAGAATTTAAGGATGAAGGCGGAGGGTTTTGAGGGAGGGATTATCGCTAAGATTGAAAATTTTGAGGGTGTTAAGAATTTCGAGGAGATTTTGGATGTTGTGGATTGTATCATGATTGCTAGGGGGGACTTGGGCATTGAGATAGAGCTTGAAAGAGTCCCGCTGGTTCAGAAATCGATAATTAGGCGGTGCAACCAGAGGGGTAAAACTGTTGTGACAGCTACGGATATGCTTGAGTCTATGATTCATCAGCCGGTTCCAACTAGGGCTGAGGTTAGTGACGTGGCTAACGCGATACTGGATGGAACCGACGCTGTGATGCTTTCAGGAGAAACCTCCATAGGCGAATATCCAGTGGAGTCTGTTTTGATGATGGCTCGAATAGCAGATGGAACTGAAGCTGCTGTGAAGAGTCGCGTTGAGGCTGAAGGCTTCATCAATATTTCGGATGCTATAAGTAAGGCTATCCAGAAGATCTGCCAGAACATGCCTGTTGATAAGGTTGTCACCTTAACTAGGTCAGGCTACACGGCGAGGATGATAGCTAGATTTAGAATTGCACAGCCAATAATTGCTGTTACGCCTGAAGAGAAAGTTAAGAAGCGGCTTGAGTTAGTCTTCGGCGTATACCCAGTACATATAGATTATCGCGGTGAGAAAGACCGGATATTGGCTGTCGCAGAGAAACTTCACTCCATGAAACTAATCGAGGAGGAAGATACTGTAGTCTTCACAGCAGCCTTCAGAACAACTCTGAAACACGCAAGCAACCTAATCGAAATACACAACATCAAAGAACTTATTAATAGAATTTAATCCGCAAATAAAACTTATGTTAACAATACAGCGCGTATAATTATGACCTAGAGAGAAGGCTCTATCCTTACAAGACTTACGAGACGCGTCTTACCCTTTCCAGACCTTAACTACCTCAGCAACACGAGGCTGTTTCTACTTGTCGCTCTCTCAGATTGCTTCTCCGGCGAGAAGAAACCAATCTGTCGCGTTATGGTTGAGAAGTGTGTGAAGGAATAGTTGGAGAAGCATTAAGCTACATTTAAATCCTTTATTTTTTAATAGGCTGTCAAAAGTTTAGACAATTAGTATTCGTATTCAGATATTCGCTGGGGATTTAAACATCTTTTTTGCAAGGTTCTCTAGTTGAGGATTAGGCTTCCATTCTTTTTCTAGCAATAAATAATCATAACTCCGCATCTTGATGTTTGCTGGTTCACTTGCTATTCCTATCCAAAGTTTAGATTTATTGATGTACTGTGCTACCAAACTTATGTTCATCAATTGATTCCTACGTTCTTCACGGCTCGATGGGGAGAATAATAAAGAAAGACCAAAACTGAGGTTTTTTGGTTTTATTGAAGTGTAATGTATTCTCCCGTTAGATGCGGCTTGCATTAACTTCTCTAAGGCTTTCATACCTACTACTCTTCTTTCTATTCTCGAAAGCTTGCTCAAATTGGTTATCACTTCAA
>CAZHYI010000017.1:0-11852 GCA_964536595.1 uncultured Candidatus Bathyarchaeia archaeon | reverse complement strand
TCCTCAATTCTCTCCCCTTCACTCAAAAAACCAGTCTTCACAGCTATCTCACTCAAGTTTCTCCTGACATATTCACCAGCCTCCGTAACCTCATCAACCTTCACATCAACCCTAAACCTCTTCCTTAGAGCTTCAGCCAGCTCCCTACTCTCAAGGATGAATTCTCGGTGTCCTTTCTCCATTAATCTCTCAACCAAACCAGCTAGACTCGGAGTCAACTCTCCTTCAGACAGCGCCTCTAAATCCTCAGCGGCTTCCGCCGCTCTCCCCTCATAAATATGCTTATCAATAATCCTTAACTCATCGTCTAACGCCAATGTCCCGATTGGACAATACACTATCGTAATGCTCATTTCTTTCACTACAATAACTGATACAACCACAGTTTTTATATGATTTTCACATAAACATGCGTTTAAAGTATGTTTTGATAATGTCTATAGAGCCGACTCTTCAAACAAAAAAGGAAAAATCGAAATTATATTAAAATTTATTATGACTTATGTTTTTAGGCTATTCTCCTAGAGTCTTCTGTAAGGCTGTCTTCCGAATCGTCGGTCATTTCCATACTTCTTCTCTGACATATTATTCTCGGTATTTACTTCACCTACATCTTCTTCGCTCTCTTCTACTGAGCCCATCCTACCCATAGTCAGCCTTAAACTGCCTCTAAACAGGTTTGTGTAGCCGTTTGTAAGCGTGTATGTCTTACCAACATCCAACTCATCGATGCTCTTCTCCCAAAGAGTCATCAATACTGTACCGCTGTCATCACCCACTAACGCCTCAGTAACTTTCTTGCCTGTTCCAACCACTCTAGGTTCATTCTTCTCTAAGACCTTAAAGGTTGCATCCACCCTTACTCTAGGCTTCAATTCATTTATCTTCAATTTATTTGTCTCCTTACCTTTTACAATGAAGCGGTTCTTATGAACCTTTGCTATTCCATCTTGCTTTCACCATTCACACGTAACCCGCTATCAAAAAATCCTTCACCGCGAAATATGACAATTACTGTCATTTATCACCATAAAAAATAAAACCTACCGCAAAATATGATTCACATAAACATTTTCTTCAGTGATTTGGATGACTGTTGACTTAAGGGTTAATGTGGCGGGAGTGAAGCTTAGAAACCCCACTATGCTGGCTGCTGGAATACTGGGCTTTACGGAAGGCTTAATTCTCAAAGTTTGGGAGGCTGGAGCTGGAGCGGTGGTATCGAAGTCTATTGGCTTAAAGGCTAGGGCTGGATACCCAAACCCTACAGTCGTACAAGTTAAATGCGGTATAATCAATGCTGTAGGTCTCCCGAATCCCGGTATAGACGAGTTTAGAGAGGTTATATCTCATGTCCGTAAGGCTGGTGCAGCAATAATCGTTAGCGTATATGGCTACTCGCCCAGCGAGTTCCTTAAAGTCTCTGAAATAGCTGAGGAGGCTGGAGCAGTCGCTATTGAGCTGAATGTCTCATGCCCTCACGCTAAAGGAACAGGCTCCCAGATAGGTCAAGACCCCGAACTGCTCAGCGAAGTAGTCAGGACAGTTAAGGGCGGGGTGAATGTGCCGGTGATAGTTAAGTTAACACCTAACGTTACAGACATTGTCAGTCTCGCTGAGAAGGCTGTGAATGCTGGGGCAGACGCGATAACGGCCATAAACACAGTTAGGGCCATAGCAATCAACATTGAGGTTGGGAGACCGATCCTAGCGAATAAAGTTGGCGGGCTCTCAGGGCCAGCTATTAAACCTATAGCGTTGAGATGCGTATATGACTTAACTAGAGAGCTTAGTGTGCCAGTTATCGGTTGCGGTGGGATACTTGATTGGCGCGACGCAGTAGAGTTCCTACTAGCCGGAGCCTCAGCTATCCAAGTGGGATCAGCTATACTCTATAAGGACTTAGCAGTATTCTCCGAGATAAATGAGGGGATAGCTTCATACCTTGAAAGGAAAGGCTTCAGGAGGGTTGAGGATATAGTTGGTTTATCACATAGATATTGATAATAACAGTTACAGAGTGACGGAGATAAGACAGGTCATTCAGGAAACACCGAACATCAAAACTCTTTACTTCAATGATGAATTATCAGCTAAAGCTTCACCTGGACAGTTTTTAATGATCTGGATACCCGGAGTAGATGAGATCCCTATGAGCCTCTCAACTATCGGTCCAGCCCCTTCAGCCTCAATAACAGTTAAGAAGGTTGGGGAAGCCACCGAAGCACTCCACAACTTGAACCCCGGCGACATGATCGGTGTTAGAGGTCCCTACGGCAAAGGCTTCACTCTCCATAAAGGAAGAGTTATGATTGTGGCTGGAGGGTCAGGTATGTCCCCCCTCCACCCATTACTCATGCGGCTCCTGAAGATTGGAAGTGAAGTAACCTTAATACTTGGAGCCAAAAGCAAGGAGAACCTTCTCTTTCTGGATAACCTCCTTGAAGTTTCAATAGATAATTTCGAGTTTGTACCCGTCACTGAGGATGGAAGCTACGGCTCAAAAGGGTTAGCCTCTGAAGCGGCTGGAGAGCGGATGGAGGATGCGCAGTTCGATATGGTGTATGCGTGTGGACCTGAAATGATGATGTTTGAGGTGTATAAGCTATCGAGAATGCACAGCATCCCTATAGAGATATGCTTGGAGAGATATATGCGGTGCGGGATGGGTATATGCGGCAGTTGCGGAATTGGTAAATACCGGGTCTGCAGGGATGGTCCAGTATTCTCAACCAGTGAGTTAGTAGAGATTGAAGATGAGTTCGGTAAGTATAGGTTGAGCCCTTCAGGAAGAAAGGTGAATGTTGAGTGATACTCTACTTTTCATTGTAAACCCTTAAAAGTATCCTATCAACATGAGAAATAAAAGAAAGGGATTTAATGTCACTGTCTGGTTGAATCAAGGTGTGAAGCGGGATGAGAGGTGGAGGAGAAATTCAAACCAAATAGCGAAGCTTCATTACCGCTAAACTATAAACCATTAGATGTAGAACTCACTATTCTAGATTTCTGGAAGAGAAACAGCATCCCCCGAAAGCTAAGGGAACTTAGAGAAAGAGAGAATATCGGTGATTTAGGCTGGGTTGAGGGTCCACCGACCCTCAACGGTGTACCTCATGTGGGACATGCAAGGGGCAGAGTAATCAAGGATATGCGTTACAGATTCAAAACGATGCAGGGATATAATGTTCCCTTCTGGGCTGGCTGGGACACGCAGGGATTACCGGTTGAGCTTGAGGCTGAGAAGGAGTTAGGCGTAAAGAACAAGAGGGAGCTCCTTGAGAAGGTTGGGGAGGAAAGGTTTGTTGAGGAATGCAAAAAGATAGTCAAGAAGTATTATGAGCATTGGCGTAGAGCTGATGAGCGATTAGGTCTATTCATAGATAATGAACGGAGCTACTGGACCTACAGGGACAGCTACATCGAGAGAGAATGGAAATACCTTAAGCATGCTTGGGATCAAGGCCTCCTCGGGGAGGCTTATTACATAGTAGCCTACTGCCCAAGCTGCCAGACCTCCCTAAGCAACGCTGAGGTAGGGTTAGGATACAAAGAGGTTGAGGACCCCTCAATCTATTTCAAGTTGAAGATTGAAGGTAGCGAGAATGAGTACTTCCTAGTGTGGACTACGATGCCCTTCACGATAGTAACTAACATGATGTTAGCAGTTCATCCCGACGTAAAGTATGCGAGAGTTAAGGTGGGAAGTGAAGTCTGGGTGATGGCGAGTGGAAGAGTGGAGCCGCTGATGAAGGAGTTAGGCATAGGGGAGTACGTCAAGCTGAATGAGATGTTAGGTAGGGAGCTTGAGGGAATAAAATATATCTATCCATTCAAAGATCTAGTTCCGAAACAGATAGAGTTTGAGTCTAACCCTAAAGTTCACACTGTTGTTGCTGAGGACTTCGTCGATGCAGAGACAGCTTCAGGCGTAGTCCACCTATCTCCAGGGAGTGGAGAGGAAGACTTCGTAGCCGCTAATAGGAGGAAAGTTCCGATATTTGCGCCTTACGATAGTGAGGTTAACTTCACTGAGGAGGCTGGAGCATTCAAGGGGCTCTTCGCGAGGGATGCTGACCAGAAGGTTATTGAGGAGCTTGATAAGAGAGGCTTACTTGTAAAGAGTGGGACTATACGCCATGAATATCCTACATGCTGGAGGTCCCACCATAAACTTGTATGGTTAGCTAGAAAAGAGTATTACATATGGACGAACCGGATAAATGACAGGATAATAGAGGCTGCTGAGAATGTTGAGTACTACTTTGAAGGGCCGAGAAACAGGTTCCTATCCTTCCTTAAGGAGGGTAAACCGTGGTGTATCTCCAGAAATAGGGTTTGGGGAACTCCGCTGCCAATATGGATTTGTGAAGAATGCGGCTACAAGACCCTAGTAAGTAGTAAGAAGGAGCTTCTTGAGAGGGCGATCGAAAAGCCTGAAGGTTACTTCGAGCTCCATAAGCCCTGGATAGACCGTTTCATACTTAAGTGTGAAAAGTGTGGGGGCAGAATGAAGCGTGTCCCGTTTGTGTTGGACTGCTGGTTCGATAGTGGAGCTGCGCCTTACGCAAGATTTAGCGATGAAGAATTCAGAAGGTTCGTTCCAGTAGACTTCCTTGTTGAAGCTATAGATCAGACTAGGGGCTGGGCGAATTCTCTATTGCTGGAGCATGTGATACTGACCGGTAAGAGCGAATCGCCCTACAAGGCCTTCCTCTTCTGCGGGTTCACGCTGGATGATAAAGGGAGAAAAATGAGTAAGAGTTTAGGGAACGTGATTGAGGTTAATCCGCTCCTACAGAGATACTCAGCCGACCTCACAAGGTTCTATCTGCTCTGGAAGACCTCTCCAATAGACTCTATGAACTTCGATGTGAACGAATTGATGAAGCGCCCCTACCAAGTTATAAGTACACTGTACCATCTACACCGCTTCCTACTGCAGAATGCTGAGTATGACGGTTACAACCCCACAGAGCATAATTTAGAGTGGGCCATCAATTCAGGCTTACTCAAGAAGCCTGATGAATGGTTGCTATCCAAGATTAACCGGGCGATCGATGAATACACAGAGCTACTGGATAGATGCGAATATAACACTGCCCTTTCACTTCTTGAGGACCTAATCATCAATGTTCTAAGTAGAAACTACATACCTATGATAAGGCGGGAATTATGGAGTGACGATCCGAAGTACCTTAACCGTAGACTGACGATCTACTCAGTCTTATGGGATGTACTATACAAGCTTCTGGCTTTACTGAACCCTGTAACACCCTTCGTAAGTGAATTCCTATACCAGAACGTCTTCAGAAGGATGAATCCGAGATTAGAGGAGTCCATAAACTTCACTGTGTGGCCTAAATCTAGACCTGAACTGATAAATGAGAAGCTGGAGAGGGATTTCGAGAACCTTAACCTATGCGTCTCCCTAACGTATTCAGCTAGACAAAAAGCTGGCTTGAAGAGGCGTTGGCCCCTCAGAAAAGCCTACATAGTGGCGAGTGAGGAGACTCTCAACTCCATTAGTGCGCTGAAAGACACGTTTCTGGAGTTAGCTAACGTGAAGGAGGTTTCACTTGTGAAGAGCAAGGAGGAGATAGACCCTGAAGTTTTAAGCGTCTGCTCCGAGTCGGAGGAGGAAGATGTAAAGGTTCTCTTGGTAACTGAGCGTGACTCCTCTCTGCTTGGTGAGGGCTTAATGAGGGACTTAGCTAGAAGGGTTCAAGCATTAAGAAAGGATCTTGGATATATCCCAACTGATATTCTGGATTACGTGTATATAGCGGGGCTCAAGAGTGAGGATATAGCGATAATTAAGCCTTACCATAAGGAGTTCTTGAACCTTGTTAGGGCAAGGAACCTTCAGGTTCTAGAGAGTAGGATGGATACTGGAGCTGAATGGCACACCAGTGAACTGGATGGAAGAACAATATTCATCTGTTTGAAGTGAGCTTCATCAATTCACACTCAATTTTTAAGAGTTGATAGAAATAAATGTGAGTTCATAAACCTTTATATTGGGGGCATTTACATTTTAAGGCTGATTCATCTTTCACCTGGATGCCTTAAAAAGGCTTTCTACATATAAATTAAATAGAAACATCCGGCTGGAGGGCTAAGTTATAAAGAGAACTTCATTGCAAAAGTATCGACTAAGAAAGATACTTGAAGCGTTAAGGAATAAGGAGGGTAGAGGAACAGAACTTATCTCTCTATATGTCCCTCCAGGCAGAAGTGTAAGTGAAGTTGTGAATATGCTTAGGCAGGAGTATGGAACAGCATCCAACATTAAATCCACAACCACAAGAAAGAATGTTCAAGACGCCATAGTCAGAGTAACTCAACGTCTAAAACTATTCAAACAGATACCTGAGAACGGCCTAGTCATATTCTGCGGTGCAATACCTCAGAATGGACCTGGAAGTGAAAGGATTGAGACTTACGTTATGGTTCCTCCGGAACCTATAGGCATATACCTGTACCGATGCGACAATAGATTCCACACTGAGTATTTAGAGGATCTATTGAAGGAGAAGGAAAGTTATGGAATTCTAGTTCTTGATGCAAGCTCAGCAGTATACGCCATCCTGAGCGGTAAGAGAGTGGATATAGTTAGGGAGATAACTTCAGGCATTCCAGGTAAAATGAGGGCTGGCGGGCAGTCAGCTAGAAGATTCGAGAGGATCAGGGAAGCGAAGCTTCTAGAGTACTTCAAGAGAGTTGCTAAGCACGCCAACGAGATCTTCCTTGAATACCCGAACTTAAAGGGCATCATAATCGGCGGTCCAGGCCCAACCAAATATGACTTCGAGAAGGGCGATTACCTACATTACTCCCTGAAGGATAAAATACTGGCAACTCTAGACACCTCCTATGTTGGTGAGCAAGGCGTAAAGGAGATCATTGAGAAGTCTCCTGAGATACTCCGGAAGGTGCGGTATGTGGAGGAGAGGCTTATAGTGCAGAGGTTCCTGTATCACCTTGGACATGACACCGGCCTTTCAATTTACGGGGAAGAGGATGTAAGGCGCTACTTAACAGTGGGGGCTGTAGATACGCTCCTACTATCCGAGAAGCTGGATGATGTGAAGGTTACCATCAAATGTTCAGCTTGCGGCCACAACTTCAACGAAATAGTGAAGAAAAGCAACCTACTCCAGTTTGAAAGTGAATTAACGTCTAGGCAATGCCCAAAATGCTCAACTAACTCCCTCACCATTGAGAGTAAGACTGAGCTTATAGAGGAGCTCATTGAGCTTGCTGAAGAGGCAGGTTCAGAAGTTGAAATAATCTCTGCAGAGACTGAAGAAGGTAAAATGCTTCTCGATTCCTTCGGTGGGATAGCAGCTATCTTGCGATATAAACCTAACCCTTAAGGGTGAATCTCAACCCTAAGCTCTGGCTGCTCCTCAATCTCAACTCCGCCTTCAGACGATTTCACAATCCTGACTTCCTTTATTTTGCATGTGCCCTTTATTAGTTCCAGTGAATCTTTCAGAGCATCAATCAATCCCTCCCTATCAGTGTATATGTACCCTTCCTCCACTGATGCGTTCAATGGAAGTCTATGTCGAGCTTTACTTCTCCTAAAACCATTTATGACAGCCATCACTAAGTCTCCACGCTTTTCGCTTTCCAAATCAATCTTTTCCTCATAAACCTCAGGCCACGGTGTCACATGTATACTCACGTAGCCCTTATCATCCCTAAACATTAAGCTGTAGATCTCCTCAACTATATGTGGACATACAGGAGCCAGCAGTTGAAGCGACTCATAAAACACCTCATAGAGGGTCTTCTGAGCCGCTCTCCTACTCTCCACTCCATATATTTCGGGATTGTAGAGTCTATGCTTTACAGCCTCAATGTATTGGTCACATAGGACATGCCATATGAAACCTCTAATCTCCTCAATGGCGATGTTAAATTGGTAATTCATGAATGCTTCAGTCACTTTAGCCTTAACCTTCTGAAACTTGCTTAAGAGCCACTTATCAATAAGCTCCAAATCAACCTTTAAGTTAGGGTCATAATCCTCCAGGTTTATGCTTATGAATCTACCTGCATTCCACAATTTTATCATGAATCTCCAGCCGTACTCCACATCAGCCCACCTGAAGGGTATATCGGACCCTGTAGCGCCTCCACCAGCAGCCCACTGCCTTGCAGCGTCAGCACCGAATTTGCTGAAGACCTCCTCTGTAGAGATGTAGTTTCCAAGTGACTTACTCATCTTTCTTCCGTCGCTTCCCAGAACCATACCATTAACTAGGCAACTCTTGTAGGGTTTCTCGTCGAAAAGTGCTAAGTGACGAACCATCAAGTAGTAAGCCCACGTCCTTATGATGTCAGCGCCTGAAGGATGTAGGTCTGCAGGGAAACGCTTCCTCCAATCCTCCCGGTCTGGCCAGCCAGCATGCACAGCACAGGTTATTGAGGAGTCGAACCAAGTGTCAAGAACGCTCATTTCAGGAATGAAGTCGCTGCAACTGCACTTTGGGCATTTATCTATTTTCGGCCTCTCAATTTTAGGGTCTATAGGTAGCCATTCAGGCTCAGCAAGTATAATCTCCCCACATTCACGACAGTACCATATCGGTATGGGCGTAGCAAAGACTCTCTGCCTAGAAATAACCCAATCCCAATCTAGGGATCTAGCCCAATCTATAAGCCTATAACGCATATGGTCAGGGTACCAACTTATCTTATACGCCTCCTCCTCAACCCTATCAGTCAATATTCTAGTCTTCATGAACCACTGATCCCTCTCCAAGATCTCAATAGGAGTCTTACATCTCCAGCAGACACCAACCTCCTGCCTTATAGCTTCACTCTTCTCTAGAAAACCAGCATCCTTCAAATCCTTCACTATAGCTTCCTTAGCCTCAGCTATGCTGAGTCCCTTGTAAGGCCCAGCTCCATCATTCATTCTTCCCTCCTCATCGATAGTGATGATGACTGGAAGCTTCTTCCTCACAACAGTCTTAACATCATCCTTATCACCGTAAGTGCATATCATAACCGCCCCTGTTCCAAACTCTGGATCGACAATCTCATCCCCAATTAAGGGAACCTTCCTCCCGACAAGTGGAACATGCACCGACTTTCCAATGTATTTGGAGTACCTTTCATCCTCAGGATGCACAGCAACCGCAACGCATGAATAAAGAAGTTCAGGCCTGGTAGTGGCAATCTTTATTGTGTCTCCATCTTCCAGCTGGAATTTTATATAGTGAAGCGTTCCCTCCCTCGATTCATGCTCAACTTCAGCGTCAGCTATTGCTGTAACACATCTGGGGCACCAATTGACAGGGTGCTCCCCACGATAGATATATCCCTTCCTGTAAAGGATGATAAAAGAGAGCTGAGTTTTCCTCCAGTAATTCGGATCCATCGTCTTGTACTCGAGGCTCCAATCAATGGAGCATCCAAGCCTTATAATCGCCTTCTTCATTAAACCTATGTATTTCTCAACGAACCCTTCACATAATTTACGGAACTCGTCCGGTGGAAGATCACTCTTCTTTACTCCATACTTCTCTTCAGTCTCAACCTCTGTTGGTAAGCCATGACAGTCCCAGCCTTGAGGGAAAAGCACATTATGCCCTGTCATCCGCTTAAATCTCGCAACCATATCGAAGTAGGTCCAATTGAGAAGGTTGCCCATATGGAAATCTCCTGACGGGTAAGGTGGAGGAGTATCAATCGTAAATACAGGCTTATCTTTATCCTTCCAATCGAACCTGTAGATTCCAGCCTCCTCCCATAACTCCTGCCACTTACGCTCAATAGTGTGCACATCACAATTTTTAGGTAGTCTCCGCATATCTAAGCATCCCTCAACTATTAAATCGATAGAAATTAAAAACTAACTTAAATCTATTATCAGATAGCGGCTCTACATTCTATAGGTTTTGTCCAGTTATTTGCTAACTAAGTCGGCACTTAAGGTTCCTTCAGCTCAAACATCTCGCACAGCAACTCGTAAAACTCTTTTCCTCCCTCAACCTCCTCAAAAAGGGATTTTTCAGCCCTAAGTATTCTGCGAGCGGTTTCCTTAGCCTTCAGCCATTCCCTCTCCTTCCACAGTATCTTATAATTCTTCATCTCTATCCATGCCCTAACTATGAGAACTATGAACATCCCTATAGAAACAGCGAGGTTAAGAATGTATATGGGGAGTAAGTCCATCTGATCACCGAAATTATATTCTTGAAGGGAACTTTTTTAAAGATTCCATCCTATTAAAGTTACAAATTAAGGCGGTTAACCAAAAATATCTATGGTTGCGCTAGTTAAGAGTGGTGTAGAGTTTGAGTGAGCTTCTAGATTGGTTCAAGAGAAGGGTTAAGAGGAAAACCTTCAAGATTCTAAATAACCACTTAAAGGCCACGATGAGGGCGATAGAGGGATTGATGGAAGTGATAGGCGCCATGGTTCAGGGAAATCTGGATGGCGTTCCCGCAATAATTGATAGGATCGAGAAGGCTGAGGAGGAAGCTGATAGTTTAAGAAGGAAGTTAATGGAGGAGCTTGCAGGTGAAAAGCTTTCCCTTATCGATAGGGAAGACCTGATGCATCTTGTGAAGAGGGTGGATATGGTGGCTGATTGGTGCCGTGAGTCAGCTAGGGTGTTACGAGTGATCTATAAACGTAGCTTCCCGAATGGCTTAATGAAGGATATAGAGAGCATGGCGAAGGGTGTTGAGGAGTGCGCTTTAGCTCTTCAGAGAGCTATTGAGGTGATGTCGGAGAGCCCGGAGAAAGCTTTAGAGAAGGCTGATGAGGTTGAGCGGCTGGAAGAGAAAGTGGATGAGCTTCATGAGAAGGCTAGATTCTCAATGATTGAGGAGAAGGGAATTGAGGCTGGTGTCTTAATCCTCATTAGTAGTTTGCTCGGGTCAATAGAGAATGTGGCTGATGCTTGCGAAGATGCATGTGACCAAATCAGAGTGATCGTGGTTAGAAGTATGCAGATGAAGGGATAGCTCTTTCTTGACCATAAGATTAATCTTCACTGAACTTTAAATCAGAAAACTGTGGAGCTTCATAGCGACTAATAAAATTCATCATTCTTCATATAAAGATGCGTATTGACTGGTGGTTACACTGATCGATGCATCTGTCATAATATTGGCTGGTGGAAGAAGTAGGAGATTAGGTTCCATTAAGGCTTTAGTGAATCTCGGGGATAAACCGCTCATTGCACATGTAGCTCAAAAGATTGATGGGTTCTTCAGGGAAGTCGTAGTCGTAATTGGTATGAATGATGATGTGGAACGCTTCAGTGAAGTTTTACCTTCCTCATTCAAGATATGTAGGGATATTTGTCCCGATCTTGGCCCTCTTGGAGGGGTAGTTTCGGGATTGAGGCATGTAAACTCAAGGTATATGGCTGTGCTTCCATGCGACTCTCCATTTATCGACTTGAAAGTTCTAGATTTCCTCTACAGAAGTTGTTTATGTTATGAAGCAGCTATCCCATTATGGCCTAACGGCTACATTGAGCCTCTCCATTCCTTCTATGATTCTAGGGCTGTTAGATCTGCTGGTGAATCTGCCTTGAAAGCTGGAGAGAGAGATTTAAGAAGCATGATCAGGAGGCTGAACGCAGTCAATTATGTTAGTGTAGATCAGCTTAGAGAGTTCGATAGGGAGTTGCTTACCTTCTTCAATATTAACAGTCGGGAAGACCTAAATAGGGCTGAGACTATACTGAAACGTTTTGTTTCTCAGTAATGCTTTGAAATGGAGTGCGCAACCTTTTTCTTAACGGATGGAAAAATAATCATTGGGAAGAGGTGAGTAGAGTTGCCAGAGGATGATGAGTACCCATACTGGTACAGGAG
>CAZHYI010000016.1:0-12257 GCA_964536595.1 uncultured Candidatus Bathyarchaeia archaeon | reverse complement strand
CTACGCCTAAAACGAAGAATATTATGGCTGCTGGCTCAATACCTATAACGCCATAGGAGATTAACGCCAAGAATATGCATATTACACCCGCTATTTCACTGCCGTACCCAGGAGTCTTTATTCCGAACAGTAATAGGAAGAAACCTAGGAGTAGGAGTAATGAACTCACGAGCGGATTGAATATCACCTTTAAGAATAGGAACTCAAAGCCGGGCATGTACTCCTCAACCTTAGCCTTTGAGATGCCTTCAAAATCGTAAATTTTAATGTATGAGTAATTTTCAGCTTCGTCTTTAGGGATAAGCTTCCAAACGAGCGTTCCATCCTCAGTCTTAATTTTGATTAGGGATTTCAACTCTAAATCTTTAAGCAGCTCCTGTAGGTTATCGGCTAACACCTCAGCTACACCGTACTTTAAAGCTTCTTCAGGCCCTAAATTCAAATTTTCAGTGACGAAGAGCTTTGCTGTGGTTTCGTTTCTACTATGCAGTCGGGCGTGGTGAGCTAGAAGTGAGGAGTAAGCATTAATGTATTTTGAGTATTCTACAGGTTCACCTAGAGCTGAGACTGGTTGGCATGAACCGATCGTGGTTCCAGAGGACATAGCGGCGATGTGTGATGCTAAAAGTATGTAGGTGCCTCCACTCCAGGCGCTGCTGCCTGGCGGATAGACGAATACGCATGTAGGGATTTCTGAAGACTCGAGCGTATCCATGATGTGCTGTACTGCCTCGATCTCTCCTCCTGGCGTGTTGAGCTTGAGAACGATGAGGCGCACGTTTTCGCTTTTAGCTGTCTCCACGAACTTCTCGATCATGTTTTGAGTTGCGGCTGTTATTTCTCCCTCTACAGTGGAGGTTAAGACGGTGTTTGAATAGGTTGCGTGACTAAATTGGTTGAAATTTGATAGTATGAATAGGGCGGATATGAGTAAAAATTCAAGTCTTCTCATAGCTTCTATAAATTAAAGTGTTTTCACTTACAGATAAATGGTTTGGAAAAGATTATTGGCCTCTTTTAATACTTTATTTAAGTGAAGATGTTTTCCAGGGATTTGAAGATTGAGGATTATATGCGTCTATTGAAGCTTAAGGTTGAGAGGGGAGAGTTGAAGTGCCCCCGGTGCGACAATAAAGTAGATTTTATGGTTAATGAGCTTGGCCATGTGTTCTGTAATAAGTGCTATGCGAAGTTGAGGTTTGTCAGGTGGGAGGAGTAAAAGTCTGGAGTTTAACGGTTATTCTGAAATAAGAAAGATTTAAAGACCTCATACCTAAAATTAATTGATGTGGCCGCCGTAGCGTATCCTGGTCAAACTTAGGTTCCAGAGAGCGCATCGGCCTGTGGAGCCGAGGGACGGGGTTCAAATCCCCGCGGCGGCCCTACACATGCCTTGCTTCGCTTTCTCCGCATTTTGTTGGAGTTGATTGATAGGGAAAGTCTTGAGAGGGTTAGGAAGGCTGAAGAGGAGTACTGAAGGGGAGAATATGTAATTGTAAAAGGTGGTGGCGAAATCAAGAGGTTTATTGAGCGAATATTCGTCTCGCCTTAGTAAGCAGCTTTAACCAAAATATTTTAAAAATAGAAAGATGGGGTTGTCTTTATAGTATTTTTGCAGCTATCTTTAAGCTTACTACTGCAGCTGCTAAAGCTATCAATATTGTGATGTAGGGTGCAAGCATGGAGAAAGCATCAACTTTTAGGATGACTCCCCCAACAGGTGTGGGAGTAGGGGCGGTTTGCTGCACAACAGCCCTTATCATAATATCATACTCACTAATTGGGACCCATATACCTGGATGCCCATAATATGATCGTTCATCTGGAGATGTTTGGTCCATAGCTATTTTTGGTTCTTGCTCCTCTAAAAATTCTATAGTTATGTAGAAGTCCTCAGTCACAATAATGTCAAGTGCACTTAAATCTACATCGAACCATCCTGTACTGGTTGGCGTAGCATCTTGGAAAGTAAGTTCTGTAACTCCGTCACTTTCATAAATATGCACTTTAAAAGTTACAGGATCTGAAGAAATGTAGTATCTGGCCGTTAATAACTTTGCTGCAGACCAGCCTTGAGGGAAGAGAGAATTTGACTGCAAGATGACCGCCTTGTGAAGCAGTCACTGTACCTTCAGCCCCACCATCATCATACGCTAACTCTTGTATTACCTGAGCTTCGGCTGTTGATATCCACATTGTCAAAGCAAAAGTCGAAATCATGAAGAACCCTATAAGAGTCGCCAACCTAACTTTCATTTCAATCCCTCTAAACTGAGAAAATTTTTCTATTTAGAGAATTTATATATTTTACTGCATCTTGCAAGTTTAAGCTAATCAATCATTACAAAAATTAACTTCTAAATGAAAAAGCGTTAATTTAAGCTCCTTCCTCATGTTTAGGCTCCTATAGTTCCTAACCGAACTTAACAGCATTCTTACGGAACTTTTCAAGTCGATCTCTAACATAACTCACCACGTTCCGCCAAAGGACTTCTTCCTTTACCTCTCTAATTAATCTATAAGTTTCCTCCGTAAAGAAACCGAAGTATGCAAACTTAGACCTCCTGAATTATCCGAGTGCAGCAACATAAGAGCCTTATCCATCACCCAAGACTTCTTACCACCTCTTCTTGAGATGAAATCTTAAGATCAATTCCAACCTCATCTTTCGGAAGATTCCTCCTCAACATATCAAGCCAATCCCTACTGTAGCCTTGAGCCTCACAGAAATTAAATAAATTTCGTATAGCCCTAATCATATGATGTCTTTGACCAACAGTTAAATCCTCAAAGACCCTAATAACATCCATAGGATCAGCGATTATATCAACATACCTATCAAGATAGCTCAACATACACTTAATATACCTCTCATCCAACCTTCTACTCCTCAGAAAACTTATAAAATCGACCTTAACACTCATATAATCAAAAAGTCAGAAGGCTAAATCCTCAGCAAACCTAAACCTTAATTAACATTTAAGTAGGTAGATTCTGGATGTGAGCCTACTTGTCACGTAAAAGGAAACCCAGCTTGGAGGAGGTGGAGTCTAAACTTAAAGGTAAAACCCTCATTGTTTATTGGCACCTCCTCCGTTCACCCTCATCACCAGTAGGCGTAAGGGAAGTCCAGAGAGCATTAGGTTTCTCAAGCCCAAGCATCGCCTTCCATCACCTCGAGAAGCTACGTTCACTAGGACTCGTCAAGAAGAGCGTAACTGGAGAGTACTCACTAACTGAGGAGGTTAAGGTCGGCTTCCTCAGAATGTTCACCAGAATGGGCAGATTCATGGTGCCAAGATACCTATTCTACTCCGTGTTGCTGACAACTATGCTTATCGCCTATACGTTTCTCTTCTGGGGAATCTACAATATCCACAGCGTGATGGTGTACATCTTCGGCTCCGTATCTTCAGCCATACTCTGGTATGAAACCTACAGGGTTTGGAAAGAGAAGCCGTTCTAATATGTAGATTTAAAAATTCAGTCACCTTAAATTATTGTGGTGAATAGATTGAGGAGGGCATTAATGAGCGTTACACTGGCAGTAGTAATTGGTGTAGCGATCGTTCTAGTGCCCTCCATCATTATGTATCCTTCAGAAGCCACAGCGACTTTAAGTTTCTCAAGAACCCAAACGCCAAAGCCCGATATGAGTGAATCATCGAAATCCTCTCCCACCCTTCAGGAAGAAGGGTCTAGAGTGACCAGTTATGATTTTTTCTCCATAGGTTTCATATTATCTTCGGGTCTTATAGCAGCATCTCTAATTGCTTTACTCTCTAGAAGAAAAATTGTTCTTTAGTCTTTTGAGGAGGAATCTTCACAACATTTAACGGTGTTTCGCTTAACCTTTATACGCCTAGTATTCAATTGAGTATACATTAAAGCATATTGAAAACAAAGAAGAGTAAACTAAGTGTATCAGAAATTTTAGCGATAAAGTGGAACTCTAAGAGTATTTATGAAGTAGATTAACAATAATAACTTCAGAATTAAAATCTGCATTACTGGATCTACACTCTTTCATTTATCTTTGCCTATAAAGAACAAATACTGCACAGTAGAATAGGAGGTTCCTGGCGCAAAAGTTGAGAAAAACATTTTTGATGATAAATATGGTAGAGTAGAGCTATAGGAAGAGATCTTTTGTATCTTCTTTTTGGAAAACATACCTTTAAATGCTAGTGTAAGAAGTTGTAACATTTGAGGTGTTAATATGAGTGGTAGAGGTTTCGGTAGAGGGAGAGGAGGAAGAAGGCAGGGAATGGGTGGCCCAGCCTACTGTGTATGTCCAAAATGTGGCTACAAGGTTCCACATACAAGAGGGGTTCCATGCCTCTCCACTAGATGCCCTAAGTGTGGAACAGCTATGATGCCTTCCTCTTAACCTGTGGAACTTCAGAAATGCAATATTGGATATTTAAGAGAACTCACCTTAAGAAGTATCGTTCCATAAATCACTTATATTTAGCTATTTAACTGATAATTTTGTTAATGATCCTTCTATTTCGAAATGGGGGAAGCTATAACCTATGAATGAGTCGGATAGAAACAGAGTAGATGCGATAATTATCCGAATTTCAGAAAACGAGAAGGTGAGCCTGAGCGATGCTAGGACGATGCTTCATAAGTATGTTTGTGGAGGTAAATGCGAGTGGTATAAGACTAAAAGTAGAGAGGCTGGATTTGATAGGATGGATTTAACAAGAAAACAAAGGAAACTTATTGAAAACATAATAAAAGGAATCATGAAAGACTCTGAAATTGAAGATGTAAAATGGCGAATCCACAATATTTTATGTCCAGGCCATCCGAGACCCCGACCCAAAAATAAAGGTGAAAAAGATGATGAGATGTAGACTTGCAAAGATAAAAAAATAAAATGTTAATCTGAGGTTTTTACTTAACCTTTTCGTGACTGAACGATTTTTCATTAAGCGTATTGAAAAGAGTGTTTGTTGCTCAATTGTTGTAATTATCTCTCATGGTCTACCTAAGAATTTTTAGGCTCCAATAAATTGTCAGCATTCAGAACCTAAACTTTTCTTAAAGGCTTAGGAGATAAAGATAAGTTTTAATTTATTGTAGAGGAGTGTATCTTTAGGTGATCTATTTGATTGTAGATGCGCATGGACACTTCGGAGTATTTGGTAAGGAGCCTTGGTTCCCGAAGGCTACAGCTGAGTGGCTAGCATCCTATATCAACATGATGGGATTCGACAAAGTTATAGTCTCCAGCATCCAAGCGCTCTACTACGATTTTCATGAAGGAAACCTAGCTGTTGTTGAAGCCACAAGAAAATATAAAGGGAGAATCTATGGTTACGCTGTTGTAACAACATCAAGGTTTCTGGATGAAGGAATAAGAGAGATCGAGACAATGATCACTAAGTACGACATGGTAGGCGTCAAGATATACTCAACACCGCTTCATCACCCAATCCCATACCCTCAGCCTGAAGTCTACTACCTACACATCAATGACCCCTGGATGTACACCATAGTTGATAAGGCCGCTGAGCTTGGAGTTCCAGTTCTAGCCCACACAACCCCCGAGGACTGCATGGATCTAGCTAAGGCTGTTCCAGACGCCACCATAATTATGGCGCATATGGGCAACACACAGATAGCTAGAGGCGACTGGAATAAAGCTATAATGGTGGCTGAAAAATGCAAGAACATTCTGCTTGATACATGCAGCTCAACAGTTGATATGGGGTTCGTTGAGAAAGCCGTTGAGAGAGTAGGCGCTGAAAGAATCCTATTCGGGACAGATGTACCCCTGTTCGATCCTTGGTGCCAACTTGAAAAGGTGAAGTCCGCCGAGATAAGTGAAGAGGATAAAGAGCTTATTCTTGGAGGAAACATTGCGAGAATACTGGGTTGGGAGGCGTAAAAGATGAAGATTGACTCCTACGCATATATAGGGTTCTGGCCCTACTGGCCAATAAAGACTAGAAGCGTAAGTGACCTTATAGGGCTGATGGATAAGTGGTCGATAGATAAGGCCGTGGTCTCATCATTAAGAAGCGTCTTCGCTGTGGATGTAGATGGAGGTAACAGAGAGGTCTATGAAGCCATGAAGAAGTGGCCAGATAGACTGGTTGGTTGCGCAACCCTAGATTTAAGTAGTGTAGATGACGGCCTAAGGCAGATAGCAGAGGCTGAAGATGAAGAGATTAGGGGCTTCAGGCTATACCCGCTCTATAACGGTTACTCACTAAAGAAAGTTCATCAAAAGATAGTGAATAGGCTGATTGACGCTTCTATACCCATAATAATTCCCTACAGATTGATCATGAATTGGAGTTTACCGACACTCTCATCTTCAGAGATCGAATCCTTCATCCCGAAAGTGCCGGATCTCCCTATCATTCTATGCGGCGGAAACTATCCCGAATTAGCTGCAACTATGGATATAATGTTAAGGTTCGAGAATGTTCATTTCGAGACTTCATGCCTCCAGACATGGAATGGCATAAAGAATCTAGTTGACATGATAGGCGCTGAGAGGGTTCTACTTGGTCTAGGCTTGCCATTACAGTATCCGGCTTGCGGATTAACTAAGGTTGAGCATGCAGATATAAGTGAAACCGATAAGCGGAAGATTATGGGTGAAAACGCTAAAAGACTATTCAAGATTTAGCGGCTACTGATATATCCTAATCTCCACCACTTCAGGCTCCTCATCCATAAATATCCTTAGGTTATCCAGTATGTTTCTTAAATGACGTTTAATATTCACATCCTCCTCCCCATAGGGGAGGTATGAGAAGAATAGGCAGTTCTTAGTGTCATCCCTAATTCTAGTTCTATAGTCAGGACCATACAGAACACTTGAGATTATACCGACCCTATCCCTAGTGTATATGTCTCCCGGCTTCAGCCTCTGTTCCTTCCCATTTATCTTAACATAACTCTCCGATCCATCAGCCAGTCTAGTCTCGAGAGGCCCATTAAGAGAGTCAAGGTCATGCCCAGCAGTTAAGTACATATTTTTAAGTTCAGCCATGAACATCGCTTCAACAACCGTTGACCTCGTCGGTATCAGTTTACCCTTGAGTATAGATTGAATCTGAAATTGGATTGGGTATACTTTACCATACTTTTTGAAGAAGCGATTATAGCTCTTTATAACGTCTATCTCCTCTGGGTTCGTATAGTTCTTCCTTATGTAGGCCTCAAGCAGCCTCTTCTCCCGTTCAAGTCTAGGATCACACCTTTTACTCGTAACACCCCTAACCTCTAGAATCCCAATCTTTATGTTCGGATATTCATTCTTCAACTCTTCTGACAGTATAACTTCCATCATCTTACCTCTGACCTAATAATATTGAAAAATAATTACTTAATAAAAATGCTATTTCACCATGCAAACGAAAATTACTTCAATCTTCACTCATCTTTCAGCTTAAATTTATTAAAAAGAGCGTCTGTAAGAAGTTAATAAGTATTTAAGTCTGGCGTGATTGAGTTTGTATGAGGATCTATACGCTCTTTTAGGTGATGAGCTAGATTCATACTTAAAGAGAACTGAGAGATCCAGCGTACTCTTCAAGAAGGCTGTTGAGGTACTTCCTGAGGGAATCGGTGGTTCAGCAGCTCCCTATAAGCCTTACCCGATCTATATGCGTAAAGCTGAGGGATCGAGAATATGGGATGTGGATGATAATGAGTACGTGGACTTCAATCTATGTTGGGGCGTACTTATGGTTGGGCACTCACACCCCAAACTGGTAGCGGCTTTAAAGGAAGCTTTAAGTTGCGGAACCATGTTTGGTTTCGCCCATGAATCATCCGAGAAGCTTGCTAGGGAATTATGTAGAAGGTTCCCGATGGATGGCGTACGCTTCGTCAATTCCGGAACTGAGGCGAATATGTTTGCTGTTAGGTTAGCTAGAGCCTTCACCGACAAGAGCAAAATTGTGAAGATTGAGGGTTCATACCATGGATGGGCAAGCGAACTATTCATAAGTAAGAGGCCGCCAGTAGGTAAGGCTGGACCACCAAGCAAGCCAACCCCAGTTACACATGGCAAGGGAATTCCGAGCGGCATAGTGAAGGATACTTTGATCGCTCCATTCAACAACATCCAAGCAATGGAGAATATACTACGTGAGTACGCGGGTGAGGTTGCAGCGGTTATAGTTGAGCCAGTGATGATGAATGCAGGGGTTATTCCGCCTAGAGAGAACTATCTGAATGAATTGAGAGCCTTAACTGAGGAGTACAATGTACTCTTAATCTTTGATGAGGTTAAGACTGGCGTAAAGATTGCTCCTGGAGGAGCATCAGAATACTATAGGGTGGAGCCCGATATTATCTCTCTAGCTAAAGCGATGGGTGGCGGTCTACCTATAGGGGCTTGCGGAGCCAAGAAGGAGATTATGGATCAGATAGAGAGTGGCGATGTACCTTTATACGGGACGTATTCAGCTAATCCGTTGGCTGTTATAGCCTCCCTAACTACGCTGACTCAGATATTAACTGACGATGCATACAGTAAGATTGAGCAGTTAGGCAATGAACTCATGAATGGATATAGAGAGATCGTTGAGGATGAGAAGTTGAAGGCTAAGATTCAGGGTGTAGCCTCCATAGGCTGCATATTATTCTCGGAGCATGAGGTTTCGGATTATAGGGGCTTCGCTAGAGTTGATAGGGACAAGTGGCGTAAATACTGGTTCTCAATGGTCAATAGGGGGGTTATACCTATGCCCTACGGTCACGAGGAGGAATGGACAATATCGGTGCAGCATGAAAAAGAGGATATTGAGCTGCACTTAGAAGTCTTTAAGGAGGTCGCCGCTAAACTCTGACGGAACACTCTAACATTCTATTTGGAAGTGTTCTAAAACTTAGAATTATAACTCAGATCTTAGCAATCCCTATTTAGGCGGTAATATATGAAAATGGATAGGAACAGCATAATCATTGCAGTTATGATTTTAGCTTCACTCTGTGTCACAGTCTACACTGTGGAGACGGAGAAGGTAGCTGCAAACTTCATTTATGAAGATTCTGAAGGGAATGTTTGGTGGCGAACAATGCCCAGCGGCTCCCTATTTCCCTGGCCTAGAGGTTCTGGGGCATTACCGGCGATCTCGGAGGTTGTTGGGGTAGACCTCTTCATCTATAAGTACTTAATTAAGACCTCAGCATTAGTAATTCTCTCTATACTGCTCTGGATTGTTTCAGCAGTCTTGCTAACTAATAGGTTGAAGACTTACTCCTAAACAGGTAGAGCGGTGAACTTAATCTCTCTCATCTATTTTTGTTGGTGATGGAAAGCTTTAGAGCCCAAATAGCGCATCTGTATTTACTAAAGATTTTTATTAAACATTAGAGCTACGACTTTACGATCTTAAAGTTGGCTAGGAAAAGGTGCGATTATTGCGGTAAAGAGGTTCTGCTTCCCTTCAAGTGTAATCTATGCGGCGGACTCTTCTGTCCAGAGCATAGACTACCCGAAAGCCATTCATGTCCTGAACTTTGGAGGGCTAGAGTACCAAAGAAGAGGGTTGTTACAACTCTAGATGTCGAGGTACCTAAGCCCAGAAGGGAGCTTAGATACAGATCATTGAGGCTTAGGCGCCTCTTCAGTGCAACTGAGCTTAAACACCTATTATTGAGCGTAATATTAGTTACTGGAGTCGGGATCTCACTAGCTTTTCCACGAATCTACATGGGGCCTTTAACCCTATTCACTCTCGCTTTAACATTCGCTTTATCCTTCCTTCTCCATGAATTGTCGCATAAGTTCGCTGCTAGACGAGCCGGCTTATGGGCTGAATTCCGCATCTCACCTACAGGAGCACTAATCACACTGATCTCTATAATTTCACCCATCAAATTCATATCTCCAGGAGCAGTGTTAGTGCTTGGTTTCTCGGACATTAGAGTCGCTGGAAAAGTGAGTTTAGCTGGCCCAACCGCAAATATAGCTCTCTCACTCCTTCTTTCAATCCCAACTTACCTTATGCCTCACTCCTCCTTACGGCTTATACTCCATACAATTGCTCTATTCAACGCTTATATCGCGTTGTTCAATCTGATACCCTTCGGCTCCCTAGACGGCTTGAAGGTTTTTCTTTGGAGTAAGGCTGTCTGGGTTGCCGTGTTTGCTTTATCGGTTATACTAACCATTATTCTTTATCTAGGTTGAATTTGGGAACGCTGCATTCCATCTTTTAGTAAAAAAGAATAGGGTGATACGTTAGAGACTTAAAGGGTGGTTTGGATGGAGTGGTTTATTCTGGCTATTCTTTCAGCCTTATCTGCAGCCTTCGTATCAATCCTCGCTAAGATCGGGTTGCAGGGCGTCGATTCCCATGTAGCTACAGCTGTCAGAGCAATTGTTATGGTGGTCTTCATAGTCATATTCGTCATAAGCATCGGGAAGGGGCCTCAACTGTTACACTTGACGAGTAGGGACATGATGTTCATAATTCTATCTGGAGTTGCAGGGGCCCTATCATGGCTATTCTACTTCGCAGCTTTAAAGTTGGCCGATGCATCCAAAGTTGCACCGATAGATAGAGCAAGCGTACTCTTCGTAATAATCCTATCAGCCCTCTTCCTAGGAGAGAAAATCACAATAAAGACTGCAGCAGCTGGAACCCTAATATTCATCGGCGTCCTCTTACTCACACTATAAACCCCGGCTTTCAACCTCAACAACACCTACAAAAAAGAAGGCCAATTCAAGCTTCTTTTCAAAAGGGAGGTTCAGGAACCGTAGGTTCTGACTTGGTGGGCCCGAGGGGATTTGAACCCCTGACCTCCGGCTCCGCAGGCCAGCGTCCTAATCCATGCTAGACCACGGGCCCTTTGAGGAGACAGACCTCAAGTACAAGGTCTTCAGTTTCCAGAAAAGCTTTACGCCATCCACTCCAATTACATATTCGAAGCTGAACTCTATTAGTTCTTTCGTTCTTTAACTGTTTTCAGCGGCTTTAAAAACGTACTCCTCGCTGTATGGAAGATTAACTGGCTAAGTGCAACGAAAAGTCGTTTTCAGGTTTCTGTGTCTCAGAAGTTTCTAAACATAGAGGATATTCTTGGTTCTGTCGTACTCTATCGTGGCTTTCCAGCGACGTAAACTCTAGAGGCGTTGAAAGAATTTATATGTTAAGTGGATTATAAAAAAGTTGGAGGGATGCTGTTTGGTGAAGAATGAAGTTAAAGGTGTAATTCCACCTCTCACCACACCATTCACGGAGGAGGGAGAGATCTATGAGGAAGGACTGAGGAATCTCCTAGACTTCCAAGTGGAGGGGGGATCTCACGGTCTCTTCCTATGCGGCACCTACGGTTCAGGCCCATTAATGTCTCTGGATCAACGAAAGAAGGTCGTTGAGATAGCGAAAGATCACGTCGGAGAACGCATGACACTTATAGTGCATGTAGGTACAACGAATACGAGAGACAGCGTGGAACTCGCAAAGCATGCGGAGGAGAATGGTGCCGCAGCAGTTGCCGCTGTACCACCATATTACTATAGACATGATGAAAAGACTGTTCTTGAACATTTTAGGCAGCTGGTTAAAGCGGTGGATATCCCGGTTTACGTCTACAATAACCCTAAGACATCCGGCTTCACGGTTACTCCTTCAACCCTTGTCAAGATGGCTGATCTGGGAGTGAAGGGAATTAAAGACAGCGGCTTCAGCCTAATCGAGTTCTCACACTTCGTGATAGAGCTCGCTGACCAGAGAGAATTCAACTTCATAATTGGAACTGAAGCTCTTTTTCTTCCAGCCATGCTTTTAGGTGCAAATGGATGCATATCAGGTCTCGCAAACGTCTTCCCTGAAATAGTAGTGGAACTATACAACGAGATAATGAAAAAGAATTATGAAAAAGCTGCTAAATTACAGCTGAAAGTTAATGAGGCTAGAAGGATACTTCATATATCTAAATCAACTAACGCAGCATGCTATGCGATGCTTAAAGAGAGAGGGGTTGACGTAGGCGTACCGAAGCGTCCAGTATTACCGGTTACGGATGAAGAAATCTCTATGATGAGGAAGGAATTCATCCGCATCGGCCTACTTGAACCGTAACCAATCATCCATTCATTTTTAGTGAAATATCTTCTTCCATAATGAGGGGTTCTCTATGAGTAGCCAAGTAGAGGTGGTGACTATAGGTGAAACGATGCTTATGCTTGCTCCACCTCCCCCTCAACTTATGGAACACTGCGAAAACTTCATGGTTATGATTGGGGGTTCCGAAGCCAACGTTGCGATAGG
>CAZHYI010000015.1:1712-12679 GCA_964536595.1 uncultured Candidatus Bathyarchaeia archaeon | reverse complement strand
CATGGCGAGTAGAATTTCGAAGAATCCGCCTCCAAAAATGAATATTATTGAAGATACTCCTAGAGCTAAAACTGAAGGTATGAAAACTTTCTTTCTACCATACTTATCTATAAGGCCTCCAATGAATATGCCAGCTACGATCATTACTCCTTGGGATATGGAGACTATGACTCCCCACTGCTCAGCTTGGAGGCCCTTAATATTTATTGCGTAGACGCTTCTGAAGAGTACGTCTATGTTAAAACAGAACATTAGAAAGCCGTTAAGCAGTATAAGTTTCTTTATGTAAGGATCCGAATGAACGATAGCCTCGTACCACTCTTTAATAAGGGTTAAAGGTTTCGCGACTCCACTTACCTTAAGTTTAACATCCTCTTTAAAGGTCTCTTTCAGAAAGAATAGTCTAATTAAGCCAGCCGTCATAGCTCCAAGAAATAGGAATGAGTAACAGAGTCTTATCCCTGGAATACTTATACCATACTTCGATGCTTCATTATTGATCAATAAACCGCCTATTGCGGGAGCTAGTACCGCGGGGACTTCTGGTAAAACATTAAATAAAACGAATCCTTTTCCTCTTTCACTTGGAGAGACACTTTCAGCTCTAAGAGCTTGAAGGGCTGGTGTATATAAGTAAGTTACGGATAACATGAGTGCTCCAATAAGTATCCATAACCAATTATCAGCAAAAATATAGAATATATAGGACAGTGAAGCCGTAACAGTCATAAAGCCGATGATTCTTTTCCGCCCCCACCGATCAGCGATTGCTCCACCGAATATTTGAAGAACTATTCCAACAAGGGACTGGATCGTATTGATTGCTCCTAGAATCATGCCTGAGCCTCCCAAGAAAAGTATATAGAGTGGCTCGTAGGGGCTGACCATCCTGGCCGGGAATACCCAGAAAGTTAGACTGAGAGTTAGGATAAGCAAGTTTCCTTTTAAAGGAGAGAAGAACCTTCGGATATGTGCCAAGTCTTTCCCTCTCTGCGTTTCTGAGGAAATATAATCCTAACTAATCTTGAATAAAATCTTTTTCTCCTAACTTCAGAAGTATGTTTCTTTTTTCTCTTTGAGGAGAAAATTTAAATAAGACGCCATTGTTGAATTGGCGAGTGTAGGAATAAAAATTAATATATTGCTAGATGGGTCTGTTGAGGAGGGTTCTAAAATCATTCCTTTAGATCAGTTGAAGATCATATTATCTATAGCTCTTCTCACTTACGCTTCATGGCGCGACTTGAGATCTAGATATGTTCCAGATAAGGTTTGGTTGATATTTGCGCCTTTAGGCGCTGGAATAACTCTCTTTCAGGGTTTCAGCCTTGGAATCGAATACTTGAAGAATGTAGCGCTGTCTTTTCTTATAATCTCTGCGTTATCAATAATCATATTCTACCTAGATCTTTTCGGTGGTGCAGATGTGAAAGCGTTGATGTGTTTATCATTAACGTTACCATACCCTCCACTGATGCCTCTCTATAAGGCCGGTTTAGTGTTGCCCTTATTCACATTAACCATATTTAATAATGCTATTCTACTTTCCGCCTCAATCTCCCTTATCATACTTTTCTATAATGTGTACTGTAGAATGAGAGGTGAGCGGCTTTTCGAAGGTCTGGAGAGCGAGTCAAAGTTTAAGAAATTGATCGCTTTATTGATTGGGTATAGAGTTTCTCCATCAAAAATTGTGAATAGCGACTTTATTTATCCAATTGAAGAGGTAACGTTGAGTAGTGACGGTTCAATATCGAGGAAGTTGAGAATTTCACCTCGAATAGGAGATGAGAACTATGAGTTTTTAGATTTTCTCAATAAAGAGGAATACTCAGGAATTAGAGTTTGGGCTTCCCCTACTCTACCCTTTATAGTATTTATAGCTTTAGGTTTGATTGCTGCTCTGTTGTTTGGGGATCTGATCCTTTTGATTTTAAAGGGAGCCTTATAACTAACATAAATTAAAAATATCTATTTTGTGTATGGATTTGGACTTAATAATGATTTTAAAGTTTTGAAACTACTTAAGACTGGTAACCTATATTGGTTGTTAAAACTGAACATTTAGATGAGAAAACTAGTTTTAGGGGTCATACAGAAGCAGATGGGTTAGGGGTCACTATTGATGAGGATGAGTTACGTTTATATAGGAAGGTTTGGAAGCTTACCTACTTCCTCCTCCCTATCTTATATTTGGCTCTAACTTTACTTTCCTAGAGGCTTCTGCTTCTTATAGGACTCCTAGAACAAAGGAAAATTGATAGATGAAGTTGATAGCTATTAATTTTCTTACATTTTTCTTGCAGAAGATCGGGTCCTGCCATCCTGCACGTAGAAAACCATAAGTAACCCAGATGAATCCTAATCCGCATCCAGTAACAATCATCGGTGTGAGGACATTAAAGCCTATATAGGGGTAGCTGATTACCGTTGCAACTATTGTTGTGAAGAAGACTGCCATTGCAAATTTTATTGCAAATTTTGGCCCAAAAGCCACTGTTAAACTTTTTACACCGTTAGCCGTATCCCCTCTTAAGTCGGCAAGGTCAGCTAGAGGTGATCCTGCCATTAATAGGAGGAAATAGATGAAGCCTAGATATATAACTTGGATTGATAAGTTCCCTACCACTGTTCCTCCAATGAGGCAACAAATCATAGTGCCGGTTGAGGTGATTATCTGCTTCATTAGAAATCTTTTCTTCAAACGGACTGGTGGGGTAGAATACAGGAAACCTAAAGTTAAGAATATTAGGGTTAGTATTAATGTCTCAGAATTGATGAAGCCGCCCACAAATACGCTTATAGCTGCGAATGTTAAAGCTATAATTAACCCTTCTTTACGTGATAACTCGCCTCTCGCAACTGGCCTATCAATCTTATTCAGCTTATCATATTCATAATCTATGACATCATTGTATATATAAACGGCTGTAACTATAGAGAAGCTGACTACTAGAGCCTTTAGCAGAGTTAGAGGGTTGGGTAAGCCTCTGGAAGCCACTAGGATTCCTATGAATGTTGCCCAAAACAGAACTACTCCACGATCTATAAAACGGGCTTTAATTAGATCTAAAGCTAACTTTATTTTCTGCTTCAATTTCTTAAACCGTTTAGAGCTTAATCTAATTTAAAATATAGAATTTTCTTCTATTTTTCAGTTATATAAATTTTACTATTTATTAGAAGTATGGGTTTCAAATAAAGCATTAATTCACAAAATTTCTGAGAAAAAATAAGAATGAGTAAATCTAAAAAATTATATGCGTCCTAGAATGTATGTGACGTTATTTTCTTGACTTTTGATGCTATTTCCAGGTATGGATGGGTAGTTGATTTGCTGAGAAGATTATCGAAAACTTTAACTAATTTCTCACAGAGGTTTACGTCCTCGAAGAAAATTGCAAATACGAACTCCTTTGTGACTGGATCGACGATCTCTACAGCTCCTACTTCTCTATCGATTATGAAGAAGCTGTATGTAACCTCAGTAGAGAAATTTATGGCGAAGTTGGGGTCTGTCATGGCACGATAGAACTCTAAAATAGCCTTGGGACCGGCGAATATCAATCTCATAACTTGCATCTTCTTGGAGAGATTCGCTTTATCTCCATCTATAATTCTGAATTTCACTCCTCTCTTAACAGCATCATAAATTTCTTTCGCGACTCTAACTGTTGTGTATCTAGTTGTGAATATCACTTCTTCTTGTGCTTCCTCAATCGTTTTTGCCACAACTTCCACTAGCTCATCGAAGCTCAAAACAACTTTAAGCACTCTCTTTATATCGAGCATTTCTTCCAAAGTTAAGAATTTACTATCCATATGTAATGTTTTCAGCACTTCTTCCTTCTCTTTCATACTTAGCGAATTCGAATTTAGCAATTGAGCTACAAGCGTAAGTTTCTCTTTATTTGCAAGAACGTCCTTTAGGCCATAGAATAATACTTTATAGATGGCTTGACCCAGTGGCGTATGCCTATATCCACTTTCGGTTTTATCTATTAAGCCTGCAGAGATCAGCTCACCAAGCCTAGTATAGTATCTTTTTTGGGTGAGTCCAAGCTCCTTAATAACCTTCGTTGAACTATCTACTCCATCTTTCATCCTTTCAAATATCCTTAGAGCATCACTTTTAGAGAGAGAAGATAAAACAGCAGTCATATCAGTAATAAGTTGACTGCTTCCCTCATCTAAGCGCCTTACTTGTTCACCCATTAGTTAGACACCTGTTTTCTTAAACATATCTAATTTATTAATATAAAGGATATTGAAAATTAAATATGGATTTAATCTTCATAAAAAGAACCATTTTTCTTCCGAAAAAGATTACATACGCTCCTTTTCCTTTAAAGCTTCTCAACAATTATGTCTAGAAGTTTCTCTGCCACCACACTCTTAGGACTTAAAGGAACGTGAACAACATTTTTCTCCTTATCCACAATGAAAACTTCATTGGTATCTACCTGGAAGCCTACACCTTTTTTACTCAGATCATTAACAGCTATAAGGTCAGCATTAGCTTCAACAAGCTTCTCATATCCCCGCTCAATAGCCTCCTCATCACTAAGCCCATACACTGCGCGGAAAGCAACAAGAAAAATGTCTGGACATACCTGTTTAATGACATCCACAATTTTTGGAGTTGCTTTAAGCTTAATCTCCATTTCAGGCATAGCCCTAGAGGATACTTTATACTTAAAGCTCTCTTCAGGGAACCAGTCCACAACCGCGGCTGTAGCAATAGCTATATCATAACGTGTTTTCCTAAGTTCACCAACCACCGCATCATACATCTCTCTACCGCTCTCTACCCTTAACACTTTCGCTCCGAGAGGAGGTGTAGCTGTTCCTGGACCATAAATTATGGTTACTTCCGCTCCTCTTCTAAGAGCGGCTTTAGCTATAGCCATACCCATCTTACCCGAACTCCTATTTGTTAGGATTCTGACAGGATCTAACCTCTCAATCGTTGGTCCAGCAGTTAAAAGGATACGTTTACCTTCAAAATCTTTAGGTTCTCTAAGGATCCTTATAGCCATCTCAACAATATCTTCAATATCCGCTATCTTAGCCTTTCCCTCAACAATTTTTGGGCCTACAAAATGTATTCCCAAACCTCTCAACTTTTCAATGTTCTCTCTCACTATTGGGTGCTTATACATGGATTCGTGCATAGCAGGCGCGATCAGTATAGGCACTCCTGAACCTAAAGCCGTGGAGAGAAGCGTTGTAACTGAAGTGTCATCTATACCCGCCGCCACCTTCCCAATAGTGTTAGCTGTTGCCGGAGCCACAATCACAAGATCTGCCCTCTCCGAGTGCTCCCCAGCCATAGCTATATGCTCCACAGCACCAGTCAATTCTGTAACTACCGGGTTTCCAGTAGCCCACTCCATCAACATAGGCGAAATCAGTTTAATGGCGGCTTGAGACATAAATGCGTAGACTTCTGCCCCGTACCTTTTGAGTTCACGGGCAAGTTCAGGGCTCTTCACAACCGCCACACTGCCAGTTAGGCAGAGAGCTATCTTACAGCCCTTTAGATCTTCACCCTTAACTCCAACTATATCCGGCGAGGAGAAACGCATTGTAATTCCCTTTACACGTTATTTTATGTGTCAATTACGCTAGATTTAAGGGTCACTGATAAATGTTAGAGTGACGCTGCTTTATGAATTAATCTCCTGTAATGATCCGTTGATATAGCTCTACCCCTAACAGTTATCCTTCCCGATTCATCAACAACCGTTTCGAAAGCTCTCTTTTCAATGATCTTTAAGAATCTATTCTCAACATCATTCCAGTCCTTCTCGTAAATATGATAGAAATTAGAGAAATCCACATATTTACCAACCTTAATCTCCATTCCAGAAATTTCCGAGATCCTCTCAGCTATGAATCTTTGCATCTCAGTCATAGCATAAATGTTCATGTAGGCCGCCTTGTACGCGTCTCTTGACCTCCAACTGGTCTCCATAATTAATTCTCCATCATATATTCTACAGATGATTCTTTGTAGACATGGCGGGTCCTCAATGAATGGGTCACGCCACGGCTCCCAAGTAATAGCCTGAGCCCTTCTCGTGTAGGGAGTGGCAGATAACTTCTTAATGATCAATTCAATCTGATTAATTACTTCATTGGAAGGGGTCGGGTATGCGCATAGGCGATCATGATAGGAATATGACCATTTTCCTTCCTTGACGTAATCGTCATGGATGCCCTCAACTACTTCCCTTACATACATTTCTAAATCCTCTAATCTACCGATCGTTAATCCACTGAGATGAATACGAGGCTCCGAGAGAGGATCATTTATAACCATAAGCATCGTGCAGTCCTTACTAAGCTGATCATACTCAGTCTTAACAGTGACTCCTCTTTTATAACATTCCACTATAGACCTCTCCCAAACTTCAGCCCCATTATTCCCCTCAACGACTATTACTGGAAGAGGCAACCCATACATACCTCCCAACGAACTTCCTACACTAATTGTTCAAACGTCCCTTTTAATCCTTTATATTTAGATTTAGAATAGCGCCTTTCAACTCAACCTTTAATTATATTAAGATAAAATCTCTAAAATTGTAAGTGAAGAGTGTAAATGGAGGAAGAGTAAGGTAAATCTTTCTTATTTTTTAAAATCTACAATTAAAACCGCACTCTATTTCGCTGTAGGAGGTATACTGATACTTGTAGCTTCTCTATTCTTATCACACTTTCTAGGCGTAACAGCATTTTTCTTCACACCTGAAGGAATGAAAGTTGCGAGTGAATATTTGGACAGTATCCTCCTCTTAATCATAACCATCCCAATTTTTGTGCCCATTAAGATTAATGTTGGTATACTATTCATGCTGCTTTGGGTACTCCAATTTTTATGTCTATTAATCGCCTTCAAGATGAGAATTGGGATAACCCAAACAATAAAGGAGCTACTTAAAGGTCATATAGAACGAATATTCGATAATAACATATTATCCATACCTATAATCGCGAACGCTGTGTATGTCGCTGCATTCTTTCTCACAATGTTTCAGGAATCCCATGGAATACCTACGGGGTCTCCAGAAGTAGGTAACCTCTACGAGTTCTATTTCATATCAACCTACGCAGCAGTATTTGAAGAACTTACCTTCCGCATTCTCATAATAGGTCTATATGAAGCAGCTATAAATCTGGGCTGGGGAATAGCTAAAAATCTTCTTAAATCATCTAGAGAGAAATTCAACATCTTATGGAAAAGTATATTGTTTCCACATAAAGCTAGGGAAGCGCTAGGTATCGGTAATGATGGTTTGCTTGGACTGAATAATAAGGAGTGGATTATCATATCATTCTCTTCAGTTGTGTTTGGTTTAGCTCACATTCTTTCAGGATCTGGTTGGCAAATAGGGAAATTCTCTCAAGCCACTTTAACCGGTTTAGCTATGGGTATAATATACCTAAAGTTTGGTTTTCAAGCCCCTCTTATCCTTCACTGGTTCTTCAATAATTATCTCCAAGTATACAGTATTATTTACGACAAGTTACCTGCAATTGGTGATTTACTTAATCTCCTTGACCCATTAAACTTCATAGTAGGAGTTTCTTTCTGGTCAGTAATGATCTCTGTGAAACTCTACAAGCTTCTACACTCTAAGTTTAAAATAAGTTCTTCAAAACGAAACTCAGTCATTACTTAACTTGTCTTTTATCTCTTTGATGGCTTCCTCTATAGGAACTTCCTGCTCTTTCCGCTTCACCATATCTCTAAGCTTTATCGCTCCTTTATCAAGCTCCCTTTTCCCTATTATAGCGACAATTTTCACACCTTTAGAGTCTGCATACTCCAATTGTTTACTGAGTGATCTTCCCTTAAGATCGATCTCTGTTGGTATATTCTCCCCCCTTAACCTTTGAGAAAACCTTAAGGCATCCTTAATCAAATCTTTTGAAGTTACAGCAACAAAGACCTTAAGTTTACTTCTCTCAACATTAAGCATATTGAAGCTCTTCATAACCTCAACTATTCTCTCAATTCCTAGACTGATTCCGGTTGCAGGGACATCGCGACCCGAAAGGAGTTCTATTAATCGGTCATACCTTCCTCCCCCAGCTAAACTCCCAATTCCTCTAGCGGCTGAAGCCTCAAATATGGGTCCAGTATAATAATCTAATCCCCTCGCTAAGCTTAGATCAACCTTAAATCTAGATTCAATATCCATCGCTCTAAGATAACCTATTATATCTCTCAGATCATTTATTCCCTCGATACCTTCAGGATAATTATAAATGAGTTTTTTAGCCTCTTCAAGAATTTCTTCCGCCTCCCCTCCAAGCCCAATTAAGTTTAAAAGTTTCTCTGTAGCTTTGGGGGAAACGCCTCTATTTCTAAGCTCCTTCTTAACACCTTCCAGACCAACCTTATCCATCTTATCTATAGCCCTGTACGCATCGAATATTTTGTCCTCCTTAACCCCTGAATATTTTATGAGAGCCGACAAAATCTTTCTATGATTAATTCGGATCGTAAATTCTTTAAACCCTAATTTTTTAAAGACGTCGATTGCGCATGCTATAATCTCAGCGTCAGCCAGTACACTCTTTACTCCAACTGTGTCCACATCTGCCTGCCAAAACTCCCTAAGTCTACCTTTAGCGACATCACCGTATCTCCACACTCTCGATATGTGGTACCGCTTAAAAGGTAGAGGTAAAGTTGGGTTAGACGCTACTACTCGAGCCAATGGAACTGTGAGATCGTACCTTAAACCTACATCTCTTCCGCCTTTATCTTTGAATTTGTAGGTTTCCTCTAAGACTTCAGGTCCTCCAGCGCCTTTAGCGGATAGAACATCCCAACTTTCTAATACAGGTGTCTCTAAAGGCATGAAGCCATAAAGCTCAAAGACTTCTTTTATCCTATCGATTATGATGTTTCTGGCAATCATCTCTTCGGGAAGGAGGTCTCGCATTCCCTTAACGGGTTTGAACTTAACCGTTTTTCTCCTCTCCTTTAAGAAATGTAAGTTTGGATAGTGAGTAGTAAACGACTTCTCCTCTCCTATTTATAACCGCTAATATTAATTTCTTCTTTAAGTTCTGGGCATAATTCAATGTCCTATTCAACTCCTCAACCTTCACTGGTTTACCTTCCAATATGCCGAAGACAAGGTATGATGCAACCTTCTTACCGTAACTTCCTCTCTCATAGACTCTAAAGTCTATGCCTAAGCCGAACCCTTCACGAACCACGTACCCTCTACTCCTGAGATCACGATATATCAAGTAACGTACCCAAGTACTCTCGTCTAGCGAGTGATAGAGGTTTAATAGCCTCTTGAAATCTAACCTCTCACCCGACTCATCATCTATAACTTCAATGATCTCCTTACTAAGCAGATATAGCCCTTCATAAGGAGTCAAAACCAGTTTATTATTGTCAGGAACACCATATCCTCTAGTGGATAACCCTTCAATTTCAGATTGATCTTCAACGATTAATCGGTTATCCTTAAGCCTTACTTCTATCCTTCTCTCCTCGTTTTCCATCAGTTGAGCACCGGAGCCTCTACTACTCAAATTATCTACGACTTTATAAACTTATAATTCCTGATCGGATATGTTCAGGCTTTATTATTCCCTTCTCAGTTATGACCCCCCAAACATACCTCATTGGAGTTACATCGAAAGCTGGGTTCCAAACATC
This sequence comes from uncultured Candidatus Bathyarchaeia archaeon, assembly GCA_964536595.1. Taxonomy (GTDB): domain Archaea; phylum Thermoproteota; class Bathyarchaeia; order Bathyarchaeales; family B24-2; genus CAZHYI01. Next base: position 2,985 of record CAZHYI010000015.1, on the reverse strand, counting down.
AACCTCTCTAGGAGCGATCCTAACTGACTGGATACATCTAACTTCATCTGGCGACCTTTCTTCAATGGGTGCATCGGCAGAGCTTCGAGAGAGATCAAAGGTAGAGGTTGGAGCAGCAACATAGAAGGGTATATTATGTTCCTTAGCGAGAACAGCGACTGTATAGGTGCCTATCTTATTTATAACGGCGTCTCTAAGAACTCTGTCAGCGCCCACTATCACTATATCCACCATTCCACGGCTCATGGCGTACCCCACCATATTGTCAGTGATTAATGTTACCGGTATGCCTTCTCTCATCAGTTCATAGGTTGTTAATCTAGCACCTTGAAGTTTAGGTCTGGTTTCAGGCGCTATAACTTTAATCTTCTTGCCGGAGTGAAAAGCAGATCTAATAACTCCGAGAGCTGTACCGTAATCTACGGTAGCTAAACTACCCGCATTACAGTAAGTTAAGATCGAATATCCATCCTTAATCAACTTCTCTCCATATTTCCCGATAAGGCGATTCACCTCTACGTCTTCATCAGCCATTTTGAGAGCCTCCTCAATAACTGCTTTCCTCACATCTTCAATATCTCCAGAAGTCTCATACGCTCTCTTTAGAACTCTATCCACAGACCAGAATAAATTAACAGCTGTAGGGCGTGTATGCCTAAGTAACTCCGCGGAAGCATTTAACTCATCCAAAAATTTACTTACGCTTTTAGCCTTTGAATGGTAAGCCGTCAATGCTAAGCCCATAGCCGCGGTTACTCCAATCAAAGGAGCGCCCCTAACCTTCATTTCCTTTATCGCTGCAGCAACCTCCTCACAAGACTTAAGCTCAATATAATTTTCCTCTTCGGGTAGTCGGCTTTGATCTATGGTGACTACAACTCCATCCTTCCATTCTATCGTTCTCAAACCTTTTCACCTAACTGAGTTTAAGATTTACTGAAAAAATATAAGTTCTTTCAGAACCTATAATCAACTCCGAATCTATTGAAGGAGATGTTAATGAATCCTAAAGATAGGCATGTGGTACTCTTATGCATTGATGGAGCTGGAGTTGAGTACTTTAAACATTCGGACATGAGAATATTCAGAGAGATCCGTAAAGAGGGAATATACATAGAAGATGCTAAGGCTATGGTCCCTACCGTAACCAACGTAAACAACGTCTCCATAATAACTGGAGTGTACCCTGCTCTTCATGGAATTTTCACGAATTGCTACTGGGACAGAAAGAGGCGTGAAGAGATCTACATGGAAGATCAAAGTTACATTAAAG
>CAZHYI010000015.1:0-1612 GCA_964536595.1 uncultured Candidatus Bathyarchaeia archaeon | reverse complement strand
TTGACTTACCCTTCATTTATATTGCGACCACCGACTATGCAATGCATAAGTATCCTCCAGAAAGCTCTGAAGCGAAGGAGCATATGATAATGCTGGATGAAGGAATCGAAAGTATGATTGATAGGTTCCCTGACACTTTAATATGCATAACAGCTGATCATGGAATGTCTGATAAAAAATACGCTGTAGATCTAAGTGAACACTTAAGAATGAAGGGAGTAGACTCGATAAGTATCCCAACAGTAAAGGACAGATATATCCCGCATCACAGTAACCTCAGTGGTTCAGCATTTATCTATATTGATTCCTCAAGAGACATTGAGGCCACCCGAACGAAACTGATTGACTGTGAGGGGGTGGAAGCGGTCTTAACTAGAGATGAGGCTTCAGAGAAGTTTCATCTTCCAAGGGAAGCTATAGGGGATTTCTTCGTGTTAGGCAAGAAAGACTATGTCTTTGGATATCTGGGCGGTGAGGTGGTAAAGGATGTTAATATTCGATCTCACGGTTCTCTCCATGAGATCAATATACCCATCTTAATTTATGGATTAGATGGTCTCGCTAAAGAATTGAAAGAAAATAGAGAAGTGATTAATGCAATCTTACCATATATAGAGGGGTATGACTGGCTTTAAGTCGGTTTAAAGGTCTTTCTTTATAAGCTCAACCCTCTTCTTGTCTTTAGTTAAGGGTGTCAAGATAATTAATCCTTCAATCTCCATCTTCATAAGAACCTTCTTGAGTTCGCTGCGACTAATGTAGTTATACCTACTTCTAAGAATGTCTAACAATTCAGAATCTGTTAGAGCGCTCTTTCTTATCAAAGCGTCCATAATTAAGTTGGGGATAGGTGTTGACTTCCAAGTTTTAGACATATTCTTCACGCTTCACTTAAGCCACCGGTGTCGCTGGCTTCTGCACTTTGCGTATTTGCCTCATGAAGTTTTTATACCAGTTCTCCATGTCAGGTGTTATTGATGGACCAACCTTCTTGAGGGCATTCTCAAAGTCCTGCTTTATAATCTCTTTACTGTTGATGTCTCTCCTTAGTGCTGAGAGAGCTGCTTCCCTACAAACCGCCGCTATATCCGCTCCTGAGTAATATTTAGTTTTACGTGCTAACTCCTCTAAGTCGACGTCTTTGGCTAAGGGCATATTCTTCGTATAGATCTTGAATATTTCTAGCCTAACCTTCTCGTCAGGTGCAGGTACATATATTAAACGGTCGAATCTCCCTGGGCGTAGAACAGCTGGGTCTAATATGTCAGGCCTATTCGTTGCTGCTAAAACCACAACGTTATCTAGAGTTTCGATGCCGTCCATCTCTGTCAAGAGTTGACTGATAACTCTCTCTGAGACTCCACTGTCACTGAACCCTAACCCTCTACGTGGAACCAATGAGTCTATCTCATCAAAGAATATTACTGAGGGAGCCGCCATTCTACCCTTCCTAAATACTTCACGGATAGCCTTCTCGGATTCGCCAACCCACTTTGAAAATACTTCTGGACCCTTAATGCTTATGAAGTTAGCTTCACTCTCAGTAGCAACAGCCCTCGCCAACATAGTTTTTCCGCAGCCTGGAGGCCCATAGAGAAGTATGCCCTTTGGA
>CAZHYI010000014.1:0-13662 GCA_964536595.1 uncultured Candidatus Bathyarchaeia archaeon | reverse complement strand
CCCCTATTGCTGAACTGAACGTTCACTGGAGTCTCAAGGATCTTAGCATCAATCGTCAACTTAACATCCTTGTAAACTATGACTTGCTTCTTCACCTTATCAAAGACCAGCGTCAAGATTACATCCACAACAGGCCAGGTGATACTTCCTTCCTGATCATAGATGTGAGTAACTGACTTAGCAATGAAACGTCTAGGACCATGATAGATTATCTGGAGAGGCTCAGTGGAAGCCACCTTATTGGTCTTCCTACCACCGTGAGGAGAACCATAAGGATCCTCAACATTGCATCTCCAGTCCCAGCCATGCTCAGCCATATCAGCGAACATGGCAAAAGCCCAAATATGCCTATCCTTGTAGACCCTATGATCATATCGAATATCAATGTACCATCCATTCAGCCAGTACTCTGGATGGATGCCCTCGTCAGCGAATGGATCCCTTGAGGTTCCTTCCCTCTGATCGTAGGTACCGACAACCTCATACCCTGGATACTGCAGACCGACACCGATGCCAGTCTCAGGGTCAAAAGAAATCATCTCACCATACTTAGAGAAGCCTACGCTGATACTATCATCACTGTAAGGATACAGTGAGTAATAGTCTGAAGAAAGATTCCCATCAACAGTAACATACCAGTCAGGATCATGCTGAACAGCATCTGAAGCAACTGGAACAGCCAACATAGGTCCAACGAGAATTGCTAGAATCACTACAGCCGATAGTATACCAAGTTTAGATTTTCCGTTCATTTCTTATTCCTCTTGCAAATGCAAGCGGTTATTAGGTTTCAATAATCTAATTTAAATATTTTTCGATTAGTACGAAATATAACCGCATAAGAAAACCGAAGATTTTAAAAGATAAGAAGGCTATTTTCACTCCCTTTACCACTTTAAGAGGAGATTATAGCACCAAATCCCTCTAATAAACAGAAAAAACCATTCGCAATTACGCAAATTTCTGTATAACTCACACCAATCCACACAGAGATTAGGCATAACAATGAGGGTCAAGACCCACTCAAAACCTCCCTATACAACTCAGCATACCCCTCACCCACATCCCTCCACCTATACTTTAAGGCCTCCACAAAACCCCTCTTCACATACTTAAGACGAACATCCTCATCCGACAACATGATCAAAGCATCCCTAAGCGAGCCTAGATCCCTAGGAGGAACCAAAACACCGAAATTCCGAACTACATCACTGAGACCAGGAAGACTGGAAGCTATAACAGCGCAGCCCGCAGCCGCAGCCTCCAAAGTGACCAGACCGAACGCCTCATTCATACTTACACTCGGAACCACAAGAACGTCACAGCTACTATAAAGCCCCCTCAACTTAAAGTCATCAATATTCCCATAAAAACGAACATTAGATAGGTTGAGCTTCCTAGCTAACTCAAAATACCTGGGAAAATCAGGACCATCCCCCACAACATGAAGATTCAAATCTAAGCCCTTAACAGCCTTCAGAAGCAACGACAAACCCTTATAGGGCCTCATCTGACCAACAAAAAGCACATTATAACCATCACTATTCTGCCTTTTAGCATGGAAGAACTCGTAATCTACACCCCAAGGAATAACCTTAACCTTCTCCCTACACCTCAAGAACCTCTTATAGGATGGAGAAGTCACAACAACCCTATCAGCCAAACCTAAAAGATTATTCATTACCCAATTGTAAAACTTCGAGAAGGGACTCAAATAGAAGTTCACAAGGCAATGAAGCGTATAAACAATCGGTTTCCCACAGCCTCTAAGCTTAGCTGAAAAGAGGAAATTATCTGAAAAGGTTGGAGTATGACCATGAATATTAATAATATCATACTCATCAAACCTTGAAGTGTAGATTTTACCAAAGTCATAACATAACTTTATCTCCCCAACTCTCCAGTGCTTAATACGCTTAACAGATAAAACATCAACCTCAAACCCAAAGTTGGCAAGCTCCCTACTCAAACGATCAATACACCGCGCAAACCCACTTCTGACGGGAGGTTCCTCACTTATTATATGCAGCGCCTTCAAGACTTAACAAAAAGATTATTCACCTAATTTAAAAGACTATCTATTGAAACACCGCTTTTTACAAGCATTAAATGGCTTTTTATATGACAGAAAGGAAAAATAAGAGGTTAAAAAGAACGCCTCAAAACTCGGAAGGGAAGAAAATAAAGAATGAAAACCAACAACATAAAGAACTTCAAAGCTGCAACAGTGAGGTTCTACCGTGAAAATAGAATATTCGTTATAATCTGGCTCATATACTCCATACTGCTCACAATCACATATTGGGTGTTACCACCCTCATTCGAGAGCAACTGGTTCTACTTCTACACATATTTATTCACCAACAGGGCTGTGCCATACATAGACTCCAGAGTCGGATATCCACCTCTAGGATTCCTCCCATACATGCTTCTAGCCTACCTTACAGGCCAGAACTTCCAAACCTTCATGTACGCACTCAGAGCATTCAACGCCTCAGCCCTACTCCTCTCCCAACTATTAACCTACACAATAATCAAAAAATGGAGAGGAAAGAGAGAGGCGTACATTAGCGTAATCCTCTTCTTCGCATTACCGTCAGTAGCGCAGTACGGCAGATTCTCAAATGATACATTAGCGCTATTCACGACTTTACTCGCCATTTACCTACTACTGCAGAAGAGAGAAGCGGCGGCAGGCGTAACCATAGGGTTAGCTGCTATGGTTAAGGGATTCCCGGCACTCCTCCTTCTACCAGCACTGATCTGGCTAAAAACCAATAGGGAAAGATTCAGACTTTTAGGAGCGGCAGTCCTAACAGTGTTCGCGGTGAGCCTACCATTCCTAATATGCGATCCCTTCATGTATCTATCCACCTACATACACCATGGAGATAGGGGACCTTGGGAGACAGTATGGGCGTTGATCGACGGGTGGCGAAGCCATGGAGGATTCATACATCCAGACTTCGACCAGTTCCTGTATCAGACTCAACTGAGGAAGATCTATCCACTTAGACCAAACGACCATGCATTCTATCTCTGGAGGAACCCTGCTCTACCAACCATACTCTCCACACTCGGAGCCATAGCAGTCCTATCGCCAATAATTCTAATAAAGAGGATAAGAAACGGAGAAGAACTCTTTAACACCTTAGGATTAGTATTTATTGGTTACATAATCTTCTTTAAGGGTTACAGTCCCCAATTCACAGTGTTTGTAATCCCTATAATCCTTCTAGCGATCAAGGGAGTATGGAAGATCGGGCTGTGCATACTGCTGGATGTAGCTACGGAACTCGAGATGCTAGCATGGTCCCAGTTACCATCGATATCTAATGACTTACATATGCCGATGCTTGAAGCATCAATAATTCTCAGAACAGCAACCCTCTCACTGGCACTTGTATTATTAACTATACGGTTTCTGAGGAGGAGGCAGATATGAAAGGCAAAGTGATGCTCTCCATACTACTAATAGCGGTTGCCTCAAGCTACCTAATAGTGCATTATCTCCAATTCCCATACGGTAAAGTTGGAGTGTACTCTGGAAACTTAACCTTCAGAACAGGAGAAAAGGTGAAGTTAAGTTTGCCTCCTCTTGAAGATGAGGATCGAGTTCTGATAGAACTGTTCACCTCCGCAAACATTCAGATGTACGCCTTACAGGGAGAAAGAAGGGTTGAGGTTATGCCGGTAACTATTGAAGGGGCGAAATACAGGCTGGTTGATTACCTAATAAACATTCAGCGGGGATTATTCATAGCGGAGAAAGGTGAGGATAACTATTTGATTTTGGAATCACCTTTCCCGTTGACCAGATACCACCTTTTATTTCTGGTAAATGAGAGAAGTGTAAATGTCAATCTCTCTGAGGTGCAAATAGACGGAGAGAACTGTCTAAATGTAACTTTAATCCGAAAAAAAGCTGAGGGGGCTCTTTCAATTATGTTGGTTCATATGGTAGATTTAATTATAGCCAGCGACTTCGAGTTAATTCTGAAAGCGGCTGTTCAATCTTCACACACCAACACTTCACTAGCCTTGAATTTAATGAGTGCTACAGATAACTACCTATACACTAAGGAACTTTCATTTGATGGAGATCGGAAACTACAGAGCTACATGATTGAAGACACGTCGCAAAAATACTGGAGACATGGCAGTATAGTGGGGGATACAGTAACAGCTATAGGCCTCACTCTAACCTTAGGCGAAAATGACGATCAAGCCAGTTTCCTAATAGGGAAAGTTAAGATCCGGAATAATGCTGAAGAAATAACCATAGATCCGGATCTTAAGACCCAATTTAATGCACCATACAAGGTTTATATAACTCATAAGTACTCTCCGAATATTTACTCAGCAGCATCATGGATAGCAATATTTACAGCAACATTTTACCTATGGTATACAAAAGGAGGAAGGGAAACCTGTGAAAATACTCATGGTTAATTTTCTGGATTAATTCAAGGGCATGAAGGGATTATGTTGACTTGACTTATCGAAAAAGTCGAGGAGTGAGGGATTAGGATTTATTATTGGAAGTGAATGGTAGATAGGTTGGGAAAGTTCCATGTTATTTCCGTAGTATTGTAAACTTGTGTTGTAGCATGGTTCATAACTATAGTGCGTGTACATTCTAGTCTCAAAGTGTTTTCCGTCTATGTATCCACTACGCTTTTGAGGATTGAAGAACCAGTCGTAAATCTCACCGGAACCTTTAGGATCTCTATATCTCCATCTGTAACTAGGAGAGTCGCTAAATCGACTTCTAAACCAATTGATGAACTCACTATCTAGAATGTTCTTGCAGTCTTGAGATGTTCGACTTTTGATGTAGTCTAGTTCTGCAAGAAACAGTTCTTTACATGGTGACTCAAAAACTTCGTAGGTGAAGGGAACAACCACCATGTATGTGACCAATCCATATTCATCCCAACCATTAATGTAAGCGTCAAAGAGCTTAGAGAAGTATATCGGTCTGTCCGGCAGTTCAGCTCCTCGATCAATAGCTATAAGATAGTCCTGCGGATTCAAGTTGTATACCACAGTCTGCTCCTTAATACAGTTAGTTAAATCCCTCATAATGAAGGGCATAGCAACAAAATCCAGTTTCTCATCTCCCACTGCAGGAACCATAGTGTTAAATTTACTTGGGTAGTAAGGCATGTAGTAACCGCCCTTGGATTCTAGGTAGTCACATAAGACTTCATGGTTACAGAATACGACTCCGCCTTTAACTGAAGGAAAATTCGTAGTAATATATTGTAGGGAGAACGCATCTATGTAGGGTGCACATATAAGCTTGGGGTAGTAACCGAAGAGTCTCTTAAAGAGGAGCATCGTATGCCCAATGAATCTCTCCCTACTTTTGGGAGGCCATAAATTGAAGAAGCCTAATTGAGAAAAGGAAAGTTGAATATCATCATTGTATTTTAGCTGGTACTCCTTAAGTTGAGCAGCTACTTCAGACTTCATTCCCATATCTGATGTAGGCGGCACATACCAAGTAGCCTTTAATCCTCGACTGTGCACAGCGTCAGCTATAAATCTGAGGTCTTCAATCTCTGGAACCCAATGCAAATAAATTTGAATAGTGACAAATTTTTCTTTTTCGTTGAACTCACCGAAAACAGACCAATATGAAGTGGTATAGGTGAAAAGGAAGAGAAAGATGAGGACTTTACAGTGGAGGCGATTCACCATCCAGTCTTCCCCGCTATAACAGAGACTTAATTTCACCTATAATTTTAATAAATACTTCTATATTCCTCCTCTTTCTAACAGAAACTCTAAAATGAGTTCTCTAAGTCTTGTTATATATTGACTACTCAATAGGCGTGATGAGGAAACTAAATGACTAGAGTTCTCGTTACTTCAGCAGCATACATACTTACCGATTATCTACCTTCAAGTGAAGGGATCTCCTGCTACAAAATTTTTCAAAATCTAGAGAATTTCGGATACACATTTGAGGCTGTTTCAGCCTATGTCAGAATAAAAAAGCCGCTAAAGAATGTGAGGTTTCATCAAGTAGGATCCTTTGAGATATATCCCTCCGCAAACTTGGTAGAGAAGTATCTGAGCCATGGAGAGTTCATTATACGCAGCTACTTAAAGTCGAGAAGCATACTGAAGAAGAAAGAGATAGATATAATTCACCACATGTTCCCAGCGGTTTATAATCAAAGCTTCAGTCTCATAGCTATCCTTAGGAAGACTGAAGGGAAACCCCTCATTTTCGGACCTATCTCAACACATATTTATCCACGCCCTCCAGACGAAAAACTCCTTTTGAGGGTAACCTCTAAACTTCACATGAGAACGATTCGTAACTGCAACTTACTTGTAACGATTACACCAAGCATCAAGAAAATATACACTGGTATAGTGAATGAGGAGAGAGTATGGGTTATACCGATGGGAGTAGACGTGGAACTCTTTAAGCCCTTAAGGAGAAAGGAAAAGTCGGAAGGATATGAGGTTCTAACGGTAGGTCACTTATATCCTCTTAAGGGAGTCAGATACTTAGTGAGGGCTATGCATCTCATAGCAGAAAAACGTGAAGATGTAAAACTCCGAATAATTGGGGAAGGAAGTGAAAAGAGAAGCTTGATGAAGTTAGCAGTGAGATTGGGGATCGGTGACAGAGTCATCTTTGAAGGGTTCGTTCACCACACAAAGCTCCCAAAGTATTATCAAAAGTGCGATATCTTCTGTTTCCCAACATTAGGAGAGCCATTCGGAAAATCAATATTAGAGGCTATGGCTTGCGGAAAACCTGTGATAGCATCAAATATCGGTGGGCCGACACAGATCTTAAAGGATGAAGAAACAGGTATTTTAGTGCCCCCGGCCAAACCAGAAATTCTTGCCAGTAAGATTCTTGAGTTACTTGATGATGAAAAGAGGAGAAGGAGGCTTGGTATAAACGCTAGGAGGCACGTCATGGAACACTATTCTTGGGAAAAAATAGCAGAGAGGTACCATGAACTCTACACAACCCTCCAGTAAATCCCTCATGGAAGCCGCTTCTTATGTGACTTTACCTTTATGTGAAATAGAAATACGCTTTAAACCGAATAAAAATCTTAAATAATTTCGTGGAATAACTGTCTTCTATGCTTAATGAAGCCAATAAACACTCTGAAAGACTGTCAATCTCTGAAAAATTAAAGAACTTCTTCGCACTCATTAATCAACGAAGGGATGTAATCGCCTATTCCTCAATAATCATAATTTTAGCAATCATAATCTTTCGGAACTGGCTTTTCACAAGTGAGTGGCCAGCCGGAGGAGACATTGTAGGTTGGATCTCCAGGGAATATCTGTATGGAAGTGAAAGATGGCTTTACACTTGGCGCCCCCACTCCTTCGGCTTTCCAGAAACAATAAACTCAATGGATCTATTTCTAGCAATCACACACCTCATTTTTAGAGACCCAGCAGCAACGGTAAAGGCATTCTCCTTCACACTATTCCTCATCTCAGCCTTCTCATCCTACCTTTTCACCTACAACTACATCAAGAACCGCACAGCTGCATTCTGCGGATCATTAGTTTACGTTTTCAATCAATGGTTCTTCTCACAATTTACAGAGGGGCATATCGACATCGTTTTTAGTTATGCGTTAGCGCCTCTAATCTTCCTGTCACTTGATAGAGTACTGGAAGACCCTAAACCAAAGAGGGTGTTACTCCTATCATTAGGACTCGCCGTCTTGATAACAGGATTTCACCCGGAATTCATAGTGATTTACGGCATCTTCCTAGTATTATTCGTTATTTTCCATATAGCAGCTAAAGTTAAAAGAGAGGGTATACGCAAAATCAGTCTTAAGAGATCGACAATTAATCTAACCGTGTTAGTTGCTCTAACAGCCTTCCTCATAACATTCACAATATTTCCGATGTTTTTCGGGTCTTCCCCACCCTACTACTCAAAAGAATACAAGTACTACATAGAGGACACTTACGGGTTAAGCTACACAACATTAGCAGACGCATTCACATTGATGTTTGTTGAGAAGGGCGGTTACGACCAATTAATAACTGACCAAACAGATATCGGCCTATACAATTTCCCATACCAAGAGATACTCCTATTCATCTATTTACTTGCATATAGTGCATTCTTCATCCGTAAAGACGCACATATGATATTCTTCGCCTTCGCAACCATAATCTCCACACTTCTCTCGTTAGGCCCCCACTCCCCCATAAAAGAAGCATTCGTATGGGCATGGTTCAACGTTCCACACTTCGCTGTTTATAGAGCAATAGATAGATGGATCTCAATGACAGCTTTCTCCCACTCCTTCTTCGTTGCATTGTTTGTAGGCATGATACTGAATTTCGTCAAAAAAGAAAACCAATCAAAAAACAATTATTTCTATAAGGCAATAAAGAAGATCCTTTCCAAATTCTCCATCCTATTAATAACTCTAACTCTAGTGTGTAGCATATTCTCATCCTTCTTCTTCCTTAGACATGGATTACAAACCTACACACCACCCGGGGAATATTTAGCTCCCTTCAATTGGATAGCTACACAGCCAGGCGATTATAGAGTGATACCTGTAGCGAAAAGCCATGAAGAGTGGATTGGTATTAGTGGCTTAACAGATTTCTCTTCAGCAGGCATGTTAACTCCTGTTGGATGGTCACATGATATTGGCTATGACAGCCCATTTATCCATAACAAACCCACCCTTCAGGACGGAGGATGGAGCCCCTTAGCTAGAGCCTTCGTGGACCGTTTCAGGTTTAAGTTAGTACGTGAAAGATTAACAGATGATCTGCTGAAAATCTTTGGAACCTTCAACTTCAAGTATGTTGTTATACCACCCTACGTAAGCGATGAAATGCGTACATTCTTCGTTAATCAGGAGGGGGCTGAAATATGCTATGAAGAGGACGGATCAATAATTTTAAGAAATAAATATTTCACACCGCACATTTTCGGCAGCTACAACAAGGCTTTAGTTATAGGCGGGCTAGATAGCTTCTCCTCCCTAAGTGAGATTCCATCATTCAACCTCACATCCACACCCTTAATCTTTGCAAATCAACTCGATGAGGAAACACTGAAACGCATTTTCCTCCAAAGCAATTACACAATCTTTGTAAATACTGACTTGACAGACTTGACACTTACTCTCCTAAAGGATAAATCTATATTGATTAGAGCAGCGGACTATGCCGCTCCAAGCTATAATGCTGAGAAGTACTGGATAAAATCAGCATACTGGAGGTATCTAGGCGCCTACATGATCGGGAGAGAAACCCTAAGCACTAAAGGAGAAAACTCTGTGAACATCCCATTCAAGGTTCCCTCAACTGACATTTATGATCTATGGATAAAAATAGGATTCGCCCCCTCCAGAGGCAAACTTCAACTCCTAATAGACGGCGAATTAAAGGCTGAAATAACACCATATCAAAAATTCTGGGAGACATTAAAATGGCTAAATGTAACCAGGATTCATCTAACTGAAGGGGAACACACTCTCACATTAAAGAATGATGGGAAGGGATACAATGATGTCAATGCGATAGAGATCGTTAAACCAGCAGAATTCAAAAATACAATGAATGAAGTCCTTGATTTATTCGGAAACTACAATAGCGAAACCGTCCTATTAATTGAGGCAGAGAATACTGAGAGTATAGATTGGTCCCCTCTCTCCATGGAATATGAGGGACAAATGATCTATGTAAGTAAATTCGGTCCCAACATAGCATTAAATGCTGAAGCTTCAGCATCCTCAATTGAAGTCATAGGTCTAGAGCCCGGTAAGGCTGTTGATGGGAGCCCGTCTACACGGTGGTCCTCTTCGAAGGGAATGCCTCAATGGATAGAGTTGAAGTGGCCGTCTATACAGGAGATTAGGGGAATAAGCATACTATTCGAGAAGGCTTTAGCAATCGACTATTCGGTGGAGGTATGGGATGGGGAGAAATGGATTGAAGAGGTTAAGGTTATGGACAATAACAGTACAAATCGCTTCCACGATTTTACAGAGCCCGTTAAAACAGATAGGCTACGCATCTATGTTACTAGAGCCAAATTACCCTTCAACACGGTAAGTATATTTGAAGTTAAAGTATACCAGAACATTCAGAAAGTGAGTTGGCCAGTAAAGTTTTGGGTTCCAAAAGACGGGTTCTATAACTTCGCATTACGTTCAGCGGTAGGTCCAGATTTAGGCATCTTATACATAACTATCGGAAACCAAACCTATGAATTTTCATGCTTAAGCAATACTCTCAAATTTGAAAATTTGGAGGCGGGACCCTTCTTCCTTAAGAAGGGAGAACAAAGCATAAATGTAACAGCCAGTGGAGGAGCGATTATAGATAAGGCTGTTCTCTACCTAAATAGAGAAGGAGATAAAGAGTTATCTTTAAAGAGCCTCTTTAGTGATGATGAGCCATACATAACCTACATAAAAAAGAACCCGTGCGAATATATCGTCCATGTGAAGACAACTAAACCATTCATTCTCGTCCTTTCTAATTCGCATCACCCATTATGGAAGGCATATATAGATGGGGAAGAAGTGTCTCCCTTAATAACATACTACTTTGTTAACGGGTATTTAATTAACAGAACCGGTGAATTCAAGCTCACCCTCTTCTTTGAGGGGCAGAAATACGCTGACTTAGGACTGAAGGTCTCTTTAATCGCACTTACTATCGTCTTAGCCATACTCGTAATTCCAAGTAGGTACCTCGAGAAACTTAGAAGGTTGAAGCGTATATCCCGTCAGTCCTAAAAGGGGTGATTGAAGAAAGATCGATTTAAATCTTATAAATCTTTGATTATCTACATTTTAAATGCCAAGGAAGATAAGTGATTAGTGTGAAGTGTATAGTAGTACTGCCATGTTACAATGAAGAGAAAAATTTAGAGTCATTACTCACAAAAATAGATGAGGCGTTAAGGTCTAAAGTGCCCTACATGGTTATAGCTGTAAATGACGGAAGCAACGATGGAACACCAGATTTACTTAGAAAGCTCTCAGTAAGCTATCCCGTGACTGTCGTGGAGCATCCAGTGAATAGGGGGTTGGCTGAAGCTATCCGAAGCGGGATAGATGCTGCTTTAAAGAGCTCGGATGATAGTGATTTGGTGGTTATAATGGATTCTGATAATACGCATGACCCTATATACATTAGGAATATGCTGGAGTACGTTAAGGATGGGGCAGATATAGTGATAGGATCACGTTATGTCGAGGGAGGGAGGCAGATAAATGTTCATAAATATAGGATGTTCCTTAGTAGGGTGGTAAACCTTCTGCTGAAATGGGTATCAAGGCTTCCAGTGAACGACGCAACCAGCGGATATAGATGTTTCAGAGCCACAACTCTTCGTAGAGCAAAAGAGAAGTTAGGACAAAAATTTTTAGAGTCAAAGAATTTTGAAGTCTCCTTTGAATTATTGTTAAAGGCTTCATTTTACAGTCTCACTATAAAGGAAGTGCCTATCCTACTCGATTACAGCAAAAAAAGAGGAAGAAGCAAAATGAAGTTGCTGCCAACTATAGGGGGGTACCTACGAACCCTCATGAAGATCAAAAGATGGAGAAAGATGCTGGAGGCGAATTATTGAAGTTAGGTATTCTTTACAGTCATTTCACAGAGTTAGGTGGTGCTGAAAACGCTATTATAAACCAGCTTAAACTTCTGAGAGGAGAAGGACATAATGTGAAGTGTTATTTCACATATGTAGATAAGGAGTTGATTGATAAGTTTCAAAATCCACGGGACATAGATGCATATATTAATTTTCCATTCATCAAGAATGAGTTGATCAATCTTTTTCTATCTATACCCATCGCTCCTTTTAGAGCCAACCTCTTTAAAGAACTAGATGTTCTAATCTGTCATGGGTATGGACCGGCTGTGTGGATGGGTTTCATATCAAAAAAGATGAATGGAACCAAATATTTAAGTTACATCCACAGTCCACCACGCTTCCTTTACTTGGATGAGACGCAAAAAGGGTTATGGCAGTTTGATGCCCTCCGCAGATTCATATATAAGATAGGTAGGATCAGCGGTTTCGTACTCAAAGACATCGATTATTTAAGCGTAATTAACTCTGATGCTGTGCTGGCTAACAGCTCCTTCACAGCGAAACGCCTAAGAAGAATCTACGGAGTCAAACCCATGGTGTGTTACCCGCCTGTGAATACAGATGTGTTTAAGCCACTCAATGACAAAACTGTAGAAGAGTTACGTAACAGTTTTGGAAAGCCGCTTATACTATCCACTGGCAGAATAGTTGCTATTAAGCGGTGGGAATGGCTCATTGAAGCGTTGGGTTATCTGAAGAAGGAGTATCCAACAGTAACCCTCTTAATAACCGGAAGAATATCCGGAAAGAATGAAAATTATGTTAAAAAACTACTTTATATCGCAAAAAGAATCGGTGTGGAGAAAAATGTGAACTTTCTAAATTTCAGACCTCTCGATGAACTTGTGAAGCTATATAATGCAGCTGATGTTTATGTCTACGCCGTTCCAAGAGAGGACTTTGGGTTAGGACCTGTAGAGGCGATGGCTTGTGGGACACCAGCAGTGGTGTGGAATGATGGTGGAGGACCATGCGAAACTGTGTTGGAAGGGAAGACAGGTTTTAAGGCACACCCCTATAGCATTGAAGATTTCGCTGATAAAGTTTTGAAGAGTTTAGAGTTAGATAAGTCGGCGATGCGTGAGTTTGCATATGAATATGTGAGAGATAGATTCTCAAGTGAGAAACACATAGAATGCTTAAGGAAAGTGCTTGAGAAACTTTAAGATGGAAAGTTTAAACCCTAACTCTGGTAAGAAGAAGATGCGCATTCTCTCTTTCTTCTTTCATCCCGACCCCTCAGTAACTGCTCTGGGAGGAGCGGAAAAAAGGTTTCTGAAGGTATCAAAAGTATGGTTGAAGAAGGGGGCTAAACTAACAGTGATAGAGGCTACGCCAAGCCTCTTAAAGGAAACTGAAGATGGAATAATTGATGTATGCGAAATAGATCTTCCTATTAAGTATCAAGGAAGATTTTGGTTCGGCATCTATCTACAGTGGATACTATGGATTTTGAAAGCCATGTTTAAGGGAACTTCAATAGTTAAAAACCGAAAAATCAACTTGATATTAGCCACAAATAACACCATACCCAACCTACTCCCAGCCTACTTCATCCATGCACTCTTCAGATACCCTCTCTGCGTCACTGTTCACCATATCGATGTACCAACTACTAATAACAAAGTAACACTCTCAACCATGTTTCACATTTATAGGAAGATAAGTTATAGTAGACTCACATCCTTCCTGAAGGCGATAGCCTCCATGTTGAGTGTACAGATAACTCAGAAAGCCACTTTATGCATAGCTGTCTCGCACTCAACAGCTGAAACATTAATGATGAATGGTGTTGAGAAAGAAAGAATCTACGTTTCAGGGAACGGCGTTAATCTCGACTATATAGAGCAGATTGAATATGAGGGAGAAAAGCTATACGATGGCGTTTTTGTGGGAAGGATAAGTAAGGAGAAGGGAGTTTTTCATCTCTTGAAGGTTTGGAAGAAAGTATCTAGTGTGAAGCCTAAAGCTAAACTCCTAATTATTGGAAGTGGCGTTGAAGAGTCTAAGCTAAAGCA
>CAZHYI010000013.1:6784-13673 GCA_964536595.1 uncultured Candidatus Bathyarchaeia archaeon | reverse complement strand
CGGTTAAACCCATAGCTTGGGCTACGATCTCCACCACATCTAATATTTTTATATCTTTCCGTGAGGTAGAGGCTCCTTCAGTAATGTTTAGAACGCATGCTGGACAGCAAGTGGATAGTATTTCAGCATTAACTGAATATGCCTCTTCAACCTTTTCAGACGCAAGCTTTATTGCAAGCTCTGGATTAGTCATCTTCAAGACACCTCCTCCACCACAACATTTAGTCAGCTCCCTCTTTGCCGGGAGCTCGACAAACTGCAATGTCGGTATCGCTTTTAGAATGTTTCTAGGTGCATCATACAGCCCTACATGACGGCCAAGTTCACAGGGGTCATGATAAGTAACTATTTGAGGTTTATCGCTATAGTTCAGTTTAATCTTATCAAGATTTTCAGATATCACTTGGGAAATGTGACGAACTTCGAACCCTAACTTCTTCGCATAGTGGGGATAGTCCTGAATGAATGTTCTGTAGCATCCCGCACATGAAGTTACAAGGACCTTTGCTTCGAGACTATGAATAACCTCCACATTGTGATTCACTATTTCTTCCATCAAATCTATCTTTCCAGATAACTGTAAGGGGTTACCGCAGCACCATTCCTCTTCGCCCATAAGCGTCCAGTTAAGCCCTAAACTATTCAAGATTAGAGCTGTAGAGTAGGCGATATTCATGGCTCTGCCGGAGTAAGATGATAGGCACCCTGGGAAGTACACAATATCTGCCTTTTCTCCAATAGGGATATCGGATATGTCCATAAGCTCTACCCATTCAGTCCTCGATTCCGCTGGGAGTCCATAAATGTTGTGTTGTTCCTTCAGATTTTCTTCGATGGTATCTATCTCTTTGGGATAGATACCTAAGTGTACGAGGTGCGCTCTCGCTGCTTTAATAACGTCGGTCGTTCTAACTCCTGGAGGGCAACGCCATAGGCAATATCCGCATAAGGCGCATTTATAAAGGCGATCCATAACATACTCATTTGGCTCTAAATTCCCTTCAATCAACGCCTTTACAATCTGCATTCTACCTCTTGGACTTCCAGACTCCCACCCTACGAAACCCCATAAAGGGCAAAGCCCTCTACAGAGTCCACACCGCATACATCGTAAAGTGTCTTCGTAGAAACTCTTTAAGTCGTGCTCCATTAGAGAACCTCCTTCTCGATCGGGTAAGGTCCACCCTTACCTTTACCTGGATTCAGAATGAGGTTCGGATCGAAAACCTTCTTTAGTTTCCTCATAAGTGGCAAGCTTGTTGGGTGTTCAAGAGCGATGTAGGGAGCTCTAGTCAACCCTATACCGTGTTCAGCAGTTATGCTTCCGCCGAGAGGAAGCACTATATCTTTATATAGAATCTCCATTCCTTTATAGAAGGCTTCTTTTTGAGCTTTCTCTCTAGCGTCAAAAAGGAAGGTCGGATGCATATTACCGTCGCCTATATGTCCGAAGTTCCCTAGGTCTAGACCCTCAACATTCAGAACTTGAGGTATTTTTTCAATTTTTGCGGCTGCTTCTGGAAGTTTTGATAGTGGAACTGTACAGTCCTCCATAGCAGTAGTTATTTTCAATCTTGATAGGGCGGGTAGAGCTGCCTTTCTAGCCAGAATTAGTGTCTCCCGATATTCTAAATCGGTTGTTTTATCCACATATTCAGGCGACTCTTTACGGCATATAGATACTGATTTTTCTAGTACGTGCTCTATGGCTTCTTTATGTTCGCCTAAATCCAATAAAAGGAAGTTACCTTCAGGTAAACCTTCAATTTTCGCGTAGCTGAAAGTAGCATAGGTTGTATTTCTATCCAGAAACTCAAGCATTTCAGGTATTATCCCACTAAGCCTCACTTTAGCCGCAGCCCGCGCAAGCTTTTCAACTGAATCAAAGATGAAGCATGCTGTCCCTATACCTGAAGGCATAGGAACGATCTTAAGTGCTACTTTAGTTACGACGCCTAGAGATCCCTCTGAACCAACAAATAGTCTAGTGAGGTCGTAATCAGACACCGACTTGAGGGTTTGAGATCCGGTTTCAATAATTTTACCACCAGGCAACACAACCTCTAACCACAACACAAAGTTTCTTGTAGGGCCATATTTCATAGTTCTATTACCTGAAGCATTATTAGCTACCATTCCGCCGATAGTACAGGCTGGACTACTCGCTGGGTCTGGAGGAAAGAAGAAGCCTTTCTCTTTAAGCTTATCGTTGAGGAAGTCGCAGATAACGCCTGGTTGCGTAATCACAACTTGATCCTCAAAACTTATTGATTCTATCTTATTCATAGAACACATATCTAGGACTATTCCTCCACAAACAGGTAGAGGTGAACCCGCAGCGCTTGTTCCGGCCCCTCTGGGAGTTACGGGTATTAATTCTTTATCAGCCATCTTCAAAATCTCAGCTACATGCTCAGTGCATTGCGGCCGAACAACAACTTCCGGCTTATAGGTGAATAATGTTGAATCCATAGAGTAACAATAAAGCTCTTCAGGTCTTGTACTGACATTGTCGGAACCAACGATATCTTCTAAAGCCCTTATATGTCGATCTTTTAGAGGATTATAATGCGTCATCTACATCACATCGAATAATTAACTAATGATAGATTTTTCTATAGTAGACAAGGTAATTTAAAAATAATTTTATTGTCTTCCCGGGAATTCTTGTCTATTTGGACCAAAAAGAGAAATAGTTTTATATCGATCCTTACATCTTCTTCGAGCATAAGGGAGAATACATTGTCGGTTTGGCATGGAGACTTAACGAAGAGGAAACCTACAGGTGGTAAAAAAAGGAGTTACCGTAAGAAGAGGAAGTTTGAGTTAGGATCCTTCCCGACCGAGACCACCCTAGGTGAAAACAGAAGGAAGATCGTAAAGTGTAGAGGCGGAAACATCAAGGTTAAACTTGTAAGTGTTAATGAAGTGAATGTCGCGAATCCCTCTACTGGTAAGACTGAAAGAGTGAGGATCTTGAGGGTACTAGAAAATAAAGCTAACATGGATTATAATAGGCGGGGCATAATAACTAGAGGGGCTATAGTGGAGACGCCTCTTGGTAAAGCAAAGATAACCTCTAGGCCAGGGCAAGATGGTGTAGCCAATGCCGTCTTGATCACTGAATAGATAAGAGAAGGAAGGAAATAAAGTAAGCTATGAAGAAGAAAGACGGATATTTAATCTGGTCTCAATATTTTGATTTAAATAAAAGTAGATCTCAAGGTAGAAGAGTGCCGAGAAACCTAGCCGTCTCATCTCCTAAATTTGAGGAGATTCTAGAAGCGGTTAAAAATTTAGGAGTAAATGTGAAAAGTCATTCTAGGAAAGCTTACCCAAGAACACCCTACGAGAAAGGCGTAGTAATACTGGTGGAAAAGAGGGGTAGTAAGACGAAAATTATTCGAGATTTAGCTGTAGAGCTCTCTAAAATCAGAAGTAAAAGGAAATAATGAGAGAAATCTTTAAATAAGTTTCCTCTTTTATGAAATCTTGCATTTATGATGAGGTAAATTGTATAAGTTAGGCCGGGTACTGCATTTAGGATCTGGTCAAAACTTGATTCTTAAGGGGGAGAGGAAACCGAAAATCGGAGATAAAGTTGTGGATGATAAAGGGAGGTATGTAGGCATAATTTCTGATGTTTTTGGGCCTACAGCATCCCCCTACATTTCTGTAAAAACAAATTTTAGGAAGCCTAAGGAGCTTATTAATAGAACGCTTTATGCTTATCCTTTTAAGAAAAGGGGAAGAAGATGAAGAGGCAAAAGAGTAAAGCCCCTAAAATTCGTAGATGCCCTGAATGCGGCAGCGAAGAGTTGATGCGGGACTATGAAGCCGCTGAGATAGTATGTATGACTTGTGGGTATGTTATTGAGACGAAGATAGCTGATAGAGGGCCTGAATGGAGGGCCTTCGATGATGAACAGAGGGCGAAGAGAACAAGGGTTGGTGCTCCCCTCACCTATACGATTCATGATAAGGGCTTATCAACGATGATAGATTGGCATGACCGGGACATTTATGGTAAGAAGTTTACTCCCGGCCAGAAGGCTCAAATCTATCGTCTAAGGAAGTGGCAGAGGAGAATTAGAGTTTCGGATGCTACCGAGAGGAATCTGGCCTTTGCGCTTTCAGAGATATCTAAAATAGCGAATGCACTGAATCTACCGAAAAATATTGTTGAGACCGCGTCTGTGATTTATAGGAAGGCTGTGAAGGAACATTTAATCAGAGGAAGATCGATTCAGGGCGTTACCGCAGCAGCTATATATATGTCGTGTAGGCAGTGTGGCTTAGCGAGGACGCTGGAGGAGATAGCTGAAGCTTCAAAGATAAATAAGAAGGAGGTTGGTAGGAGCTATAGGTTCCTAGTTAAAGAATTAAACTATTTTATTCCTCCGATCAAACCCGGAAGTTACATATCAAAATTATCGAACAGATTAACTATGGAGGGGAAGGCTGAGGAGATAGCCCACAAAATAATCATTATGGCTAGGAGACTTAAGCTTACCTCTGGAAGAGGGCCCACCGGAATAGCGGCTGCTGCCAGCTATATAGCCTCTGTTCTTACAGGGGAGAGGAAGACGCAGAGGGAGATAGCTGAGATAGCTCAGGTGACTGAAGTTACAATAAGGAACCGATATAAAGAGCTCAGTGAACGCCTCCTCTTTGAGGTTACTATTTAATTTTTTAATAGAAAGAAAAAGTTTAAAACTACCGATTCTATACGCCTTCGATGCGAGTGTGAAGCTATTGGGTCTACGAGCAGTAATTTTTGATCTCGATGGAACACTCATTAACTCGTCTATTAACATAAAGGAGATGAAGAGAAGCCTCTTAGAGTATATTTATAGATTAGGATTTAGAGATCATTCTTTGACTCCGAAGAACACTACGGTGGAGATCGTTAGGGCTACCCTTGATTACTTGAAGAAGAAAGGTGCTTCCAGCGATGATGTCAAGAAAGTTATGGGAGAGATCAATGAGATGATGGATAAGTTTGAGTTAGAAAATGTTGAGAATGCAAGTCCGGTTGATGATGCGTCTGCCGTGTTGAGAGAGATTAAAGAGATGGGTTTGAAGATAGGTGTGCTAACTAGAGGATGTGAAGAGTACACCCTCAAATCTCTTCAAATTACTGGAATGTTAAAGTATGTTGATGCTATAGAGGCGAGGTGTGACTTAATACATGCGAAGCCAAATCCAGCATCCCTCTTCAATCTATGCTCTAAACTGAAATTAAAGATTCATGAAGTTCTCTTTGTGGGTGACCATCCGCTTGATGTGGAGTGTGCGGTTAAGGCTGGGGTAGAGATTGTGGGTATAGCTGATTCACAATCAAAGATGGAAAACCTAAGAAAAGCGAACTGTAAGGTTATTTTAGGCAGCTTAAAGGATTTGCTTCCTCTCTTAAAGGAGAGAATAAATAGGGAGTTATAGGGACTCTACAACGCTTGATATTCTCTCTAACGCTTTCTTCAGGTTTTCGATTGAATTGGCATACGAAATGCGTAGGTATCCTTCACCGTATTCTCCGAAGGATGTTCCGGGTAGGGTTGCAACACCAGCCTTCTCTAAGATTAAGTCGGAGAAGCTACTGGAACTCATTCCTAAATTCTTAATGTTTGGGAAGGCGTAGAAGGCGCCTCTAGGCATCTTACAGCTTATTCCATCAATCTTGTTTAATCCAGAAACTATGAGGTCTCTCCTCCTCTTGAATTCAGCTACCATTCTTTTTGTCGCGTCCTGGGGTCCTTTCAGGGCTTCGACTCCCGCTAACTGTATGAAAGCACATGTGCAGGAGGTTGAATTTACGATTAGTCGTGAGATCTTCTCCACTAAGTCTTTTCTCATAACTCCGTAACCTAATCGCCAGCCGGTCATAGCGTAGGTTTTAGAGAAACCGTCCAGAATAATGGTCTTCTCCTTCATTCCTGACAATGATGCAATGCTGTGATGTTCACTTTCGTATATTATTTTTGAGTATATTTCATCCGAGAGGATGATTATGTCATCTCTATCCTTAACTGCATCAGCTATCACTTCAAGATCCTTCTTTGTTAATACGCTGCCAGTCGGGTTCTGCGGGGAATTTATAATTATCATTTTAGTCTTTTCAGTTAGATTCTCAACTATGTCGTTGGGATCCATTCTGAAGTCATTCTCCTCCTTCAGTGGTATAGGTACCGGCTTGGCTTCCACAAAGTTTATCATGGATTCATAGATGGGGAAGCCGGGGTTGGGGTATAGGACCTCTTCACCTGGATTAACACATGCTAATATGCTGAAGAAGATTATGGGTTTCGCGCCAGGAGTTACGACAACTTCTTCGGGGGTTACATCAATATCTCTACTTTCAGATATATGCTCGGCGATTGCTTCTCTAAGCTCAGATATTCCGGCTGATGGAACATAATGCGTATGCCCTTCCTTTAAGGCTTTGATGGCGGCTTCCTTTATGTTTTCAGGTGTATCAAAGTCTGGTTCGCCGATCTCAAGGTGCACTACGTCTATTCCAGTCTTCTCTAGAGCTTTAGCTTTAGCTAAAACCTCAAAGGCCGTTTCAGTTCCTAGCCTATTCAGTCTGTCAGCGAAGATTGCCATGGGATATACAACCATAAAAAGTGTTTTTATGGCTCTAGCGGCCTGACTTTCAAGACTTCTTTATTGACTAGGTTTGGCGGAACCTTTCCTTTGAGGACGGCAACCAGGTTCTCGGCTGCTATAACCGTCATTTTTGTTCTGGTTTCGACACTGCCGCTTGCGATGTGGGGTGCAACAACTATATTGTCTAAGGTTAATAGTGGGTTATCTGGAGGTGTAGGTTCCTTCTCATGCACATCGAGCCCAGCTCCCTTTATCCATCCTTCCTTAAGGGCTTTGTATA
>CAZHYI010000013.1:0-6684 GCA_964536595.1 uncultured Candidatus Bathyarchaeia archaeon | reverse complement strand
TCATGCACATCGAGCCCAGCTCCCTTTATCCATCCTTCCTTAAGGGCTTTGTATAAGGCCTTCTCATCTATCACTGGGCCTCTAGAGGTGTTGATTAGGTAAGCTGTTGGTTTCATAGCTTTAAATTCTTCTTCGCCAAAGAGATGATATGTATTTTTGGTGAGTGGAACATGAATCGATATGAAGTCTGCCTCTTTAAGTAGGTCTTTAAATTCCTTAAACTCGATTCCTAAAGTTTTCTCAGCCTCTAGATTCCTGAATACATCATAATAGATGACTTTCATGTTGAAGCCCTTTGCTCTTCTCGCTACAGCTGAGCCTATCCTTCCAAGCCCCACTATACCTAAGGTCTTTCCGTAGACGTCTCCTCCCAATAGCATGGTTAGGCTCCACGGAATAACCCATTTACCGCTCCTAACGTACTTGTCAGCTTCGACCACTCTCCTAGCAACGCTCATTAGGAGAGCCCAAGCGAAGTCTGCTGTAGTTTCAGTTAGAACGCCTGGTGTATTTGTGACGTATATGCCCCTCTCCGTAGCCGCTTCAACATCAATATTGTCATATCCAACAGCGACTTGACTGATAACCTTGAGTTTCTGTCCAGCATCCATAACTTCTCTATCTATCTTCTCAGTAAGCAGACAGCATAAACCATCCACGTCTCTAACTTCCCTTAAAAGCACATCTCTCGGTGGAGGAGTCTCCTTATCCCAAAATCTCACTTCAGCAACAGACTCCAGAATCTTCATGGCGGGATCAAACAGCTTTCTTGTGCAGTAAACCTTCAAGTCTGATTTACTCATTTTAATTCACTCACCATCCAAATATAACAAATTCATAATTTAACTTTTAGTTTAAAGAATTTATTAAACTTCCCAAAACCCGCAATTGATGGTCGGGCGGGCAGGACTTTCATGAGCCAACGCTCATTTTGAACCTGCGACGCTCCGGTTTCTGTACGCTTGGTAGGCTGAGCAACGCTCACCCACGGCGAGCGTCTACAGCGTCTCCGCCAACTACATTGCTAGTTGGCTCGGAAGCTCTACCAAGCTGAGCTACCGCCCGACCCATTTTTGAAAAATATAACAAATTAGATTTATGTATTTCGCTATAGGAGAGGTATGAAAGATGATTTAAATCAATAATCAATCTTTATATACACATAGTAAAAATGCTTCCGCTCAATAATAGTGTAGGAGGTGATTTTTGTGAAACAGGTAATTATGAGGCGAGGATTTGCATTAGTTTTGATTATCCTAACTATATACTCAGGCATCGTTACTTACATGTGGAGTGAGGAGAAGGTAAAAGAGGAGGCTATGATGAACTACGCTATAGCTCTCGCTGATATTCCCTTGATGGAACTAGCTGATGCAGGTTCTATGCTTGAGTACTTAATAGAACATAACCCTACAGATGAACTTCTGGAGGAAAGAGTTTCCACGTATCTCTTCCATGCGAGGACAGTATCTTACTCCTCAGCTATGCTTTACGCTTCAACAAAAGATGAAAAATATCAGCTTTTTAGAACAGCAATGAGCAATTTGAAAGCTTTTTTCATAACCGCAAGTAACAAACCAAACATCAAGGAATTGCTTGAGAATAACCTTAACGTCCTAAAGGAGATGGAGGAGATACTTAAGGGAACTAAAAGAATAAGCGAGTTAACTTTTGTAGATGCTGAGAAAATTCTTGAACTCTCCACTGAATTAAAAACGTAAAGGTAACGAAGAAATGCTTTGTCACTTCACCAAACACCAATCATTCCACCCACCAAAATTGGTTTTACCTGAACGTATAACCAACAATAAGTTAACCAATCCTTTTCCACAAAGATTTATTCTTGAGTTTACCTCTAAGTTTCTTGGGCCCGTAGCCTAGCCTGGATTAGGGCGTCGAGTATAAAGCCTATACGCGTAAGCCTTCGGAGCCGGAGGTCAGGGGTTCAAATCCCCTCGGGCCCACCAACACTACACTTTTAAAGAGGAGCGGATAACACGAATTTTTAACTTATCGGAGACTCCTCTATATTTTTTCAGTGGCTGCGTGATTCTTTATAGATTTGATCACGGCTCTTCCGAATTCTGAGCATTTAAGATAGTTATCTATTCCTTTCTGTTTCGCCAAGTCCATAGTAACCAGGTTGCTGGATATGCAGTTTTCCAGCGATTTCCATATGGCATCTGCAGCTTCGCTCCATCCAACATAATTTAAGAGCATCCAGCATGATAGAATCATGCCTGTCGGGTTAGCTATATCTAATCCAGCATATTTCGGCGCTGTGCCATGTACCGGCTCAAAGACTGCTAATCCATTCTCGAAGTTTATGTTTGCGCTTGGAGCCATACCTATCCCTCCAATTTGGGCTGCGCAGGCATCGGAGAGGTAATCGCCATTAAGGTTAGTTGTCACTATAATGTCATACTCTCTCGGTTTTAGGAGGACTTGCTGGAACATGGAATCCGCAATTCTATCCTTAATTATGATTTTATCTTTCATCTCCTCACTTGTGAGTTTCTTCAAATCAGCTTCCTTTACGACTGAGTCTTGGAACTCTCTCTCAGCTAACTCGTAACCCCAATTCACGAAAGCTCCCTCTGTATACTTCATGATGTTCCCCTTATGCACAAGCGTGACGGATCTTCTCTTCTCCTTTATAGCCCACTTTATGGCTGCTCTAACAATCCGCTCTGTACCTCTCTTACTAATGAGCTTTAATCCCAAACCAGCATCCTCCCGAACAGAAATGTTGAACTGAGATTTTAAGAGATCAATCAGCTTCTTACAATCTAGAGAGCCTTCACGCCACTCAATCCCTGCATAGACATCCTCAGTATTCTCCCTAAAAATAACTACATCTAAGTCTTCAGGCCTCCTCACAGGAGATGGAGCACCCCTAATCCATCTGCAGGGTCTCACGCAAGCATAAAGATCCAGACTCTGCCTTATTTTAACATTGAGGCTCCTTATTCCCTCACCAACAGGCGTTGTTAGGGGTCCCTTCAAAGCTACACCGTAATTTTTTATAGCATGCAAGGTTTCGTTGGGAAGCCACTCACCGAACTCCTCAAAGGCTGATTGACCAGCATATTTTTCTAGCCAAACGATCTCCCGTTCATCCCCATAGGCCGCTTCAACAGCCGCTGCGGTAACAGCAATAGCAACTTCACATATTTCCGGCCCTACACCGTCACCCTTAATCACTGGAACAGTAAGCTTCTCCTTTATCTTATTCATTTCCACCTCTCCAATTAGACAGATCTAAGACTCTTTTGTTTAATTAGGTTGATGAGGCCACCAGCTAACAGAATCTCTCGGGCTCTCTCTGAGACGTGCAACTCAACCTCAAAGATGAAACCTTCAGTGCAATCCTTAACACCAAGCTTACTTTCTCCTTTCAGTATTTTTTCTCTTACTTCAGGCATCACAAGCTGGTCTCCGAGTTTCACTGCTTCGTAATCTTCATTCCTGCTGAAGGCTAAGGGTAACACTCCGAAGTTGATAAGGTTGCTTTTATGTATACGGGCAAAGGATTTAGCTATTACAGCCTTCACGCCTAAGTATCGGAGGCAGAGGGCAGCATGCTCTCTACTTGAGCCTTGACCATAATTCTCCCCCGCTACTATGAAGCCACCATGCCTACTCTTCGCCCTATCAACAAAGTGTGGATCAACAAATCTGAAGGCGTGATTCGATATTTCAGGTATGTTACTCCTCAAGGATAGAACCTTAGCGCCAGCCGGTAATATGTGATCGGTTGTGACGTCATCACCGACTTTCAGGAGGACTTCGCCTTCCAGTGAGGACGGTATGCTTTTGAAGGGGGGTGGAGGCTTCATATGTGGACCCCTAAATATGGATACACTGCTGGAATCCTTGGGTGGTCTAATAAATAGGCTGTCATCACTGTCGAATCTAGATGGAACCTCTATTTTTGGCGGTTCACCTAAAACTCTAGGGTCTGTTATGTATCCATAAATCGCTGAGGCAGCCGCTACCTCTGGACTCACTAAGTACACTTCAGCATCTCTAGTTCCACATCGCCCCTCAAAATTCCTGTTGTAAGTTCTAACTGAAACCCCGCCAGAAGGTGGAGCTTGACCCATCCCTATGCATGGTCCACAGGCACACTCTAAGATTCTGGCTCCAGCAGAGATTAAATTTTCAATGTAGCCAGTTTTTATTAGGGCTTTTAGGACTCTTCTTGAGCCTGGAGATATGACTAGGCTGACCTCTGGATAGACCTTTCTTCCTTTAAGTATGGACGCTACAGTCGCTATATCCTCGAATGAAGAGTTCGTGCATCCTCCTATACATACTTGATGAATCTTCACATCCTCAAGCTTACTTACCCTTACAATGTTTGCTGGACTATGAGGTGCAGCGGCTAATGGTTCAATATCGGACAAGTCAACCTCAATTACCTTATCATACTTCGGGTTTCGAGGTGGGAGGAGGGGAACCCAATCCTCTTCGCGCCCATATCTGCTCATGTACTCAAGCGTTTTATGGTCGGATGGGAAGATAGATGTTGTTGCTCCAGTTTCGGCTCCCATATTGGCTATTGTAGCTCTCTCAGAGACCCCTAAATCCTTCAGTCCATCACCGAAATACTCCAGAATTTTGCCTACAGCCCCCTTCACACCTATTAAACCCAAAATATGTAGGATGACGTCTTTAGCTGAAACCCAAGGTCTTCTGCGCTCCTTCAGCTTTATCCCTAATATTTCAGGCATAACCATGTAGTAGGGCTCTCCACCCATAACTGCAGCTACATCTAACCCGCCAGCACCTATCGCTAACATTCCTAGAGCTCCAGCTGTAGGCGTATGACTATCTGACCCGATAAGTGTTTGAGTGGGCTTAGCGAAGTTCTCTAGGTGTAGGGAGTGACAGATTCCGTTTCCAGCCTTTGATAATATAATCCCGTACTTTGAAGCAACAGTTTGAAGATAAAGGTGATCGTCAGCATTTCTATTATCCACTTGAAGTGTATTGTGATCGATATAGCTCACTGAAAGCTCAGTTTTCACCCTCTCAACACCCATACTCTCCAAGAACATGTAGGCGAGTGTTCCAGTAGCATCCTGAGTTAGTGTCTGATCAATTTTTATAGCTATCTCCTCACCGACCTTAGGTTCACCTTGCACAAGATGGTCACGAATAATCTTTTCGGAGATATTATACAAAAAATAACCCTCGCAGTATGTTTTTATTCTTCACCTGAAACTTTCTTGTAAATCTTCAGTATCTCCTCATCAGTCAGTGCGCTTCTACGTGTTTCAGAAATTAACTTAACAGTCTCAGTTATCTTCCTCAACTTTTCTTTAGAGGGATTAATACCATACTCCCTCAATTTAGCCTCGATGGCGTGAGACCCGGAGAGTTTGCCAATTACAAATCTTCTTTTTCTTCCAACCATCTCAGGTGGATAAGGTTCATAAGTTAAGGCGTTCCTAAGAACGGCTGCTTGATGTATTCCTGAGGTGTGGCAGAAGATGAAGTGACCAGTAACTGGCTTATTGGGTGGGATATGAATACTCGTTATTTTCTCTATAAACTTACATACTTCAAAGAGCATCTCTGTCTTGAAGACTCGGATTCCATAGAAGTTTCTTAAGCATACGATCACCTCTTCTGTGGGTGCAATGCCCGCTCTCTCTCCGAGACCATTAAGTGATGATGAGACTACGGAGGCTCCAGCTTCTAGAGCGGCGAGAGAGTTAGCTACAGCCATGCCGTGATCATTATGGCAGTGAACCTCTATCGGGTTAGAAAATTCTTCCCTTAAGGCTTTCACGTACTTTTGTATAGTCCAAGGGGTGGCTACACCTAAAGTGTCCACTATTCTAGCGCAGTCTACACCGCTATCAATCACTGTTTTGAAGACCTTAAGGAGAAAATTGAGCTCGGTTCTCGTTGAGTCTTCAGCGCTGTAGGTTATATACAACCCATGAGCCTTAGCGTACTCAACAACTTCTTCGGCTCTTTCTAAATATTCTTCCCTAGATAACCTCAACTTATATTTCAAGTGTATATCGGAAGGAGGAAAACTCAACATAACTCCATCGCACTCGCAATCGACAACGGCATCTATATCTGACTTTATTGCCCTCGCAAACCCGAAAATTTCAGAGCTTAAACCCTCATTGACTATAGAGCGTACAGCCTTCATTTCCCCCTTGGAAGCGGCGGGAAATCCAGCCTCGATTCTTTGAATACCTATTTCATCCAGTCTTCTAGCTATCTCAATCTTGTCTTCTCTACTGAAGACTACTCCTGGAGTCTGTTCTCCTTCACGAAGGGTTGTGTCATCAATCAATATTTTTTCAGACTTCATCCGTAACACCAAGTTTAATGCTCAAATTTTCTTTCATGGATATATTTTATTAATAAATATAAACTTTTCTGATAAAAAACTGCATATTTGAATGTAAAAAAGATGTTTTAATGTATATATGTATAATTAGTGTTAAGTTAAGCTAAACTGTCCAGATAAAGGTTTCGTTTTAAACTTTAATTCTTTGACTTGAAGGTAGAAGCAGAGTGTATTTGATAACTATATTTGGTTTCTTATTATACCAATCTGTATAAAAATCGCTTAGTGAGCAATAGATTAAATTAATATTTAAAATCACAAAATCATTTATTAAAGAAACGTGAAATATTATATATTCGTTGTAG
>CAZHYI010000012.1:5476-13934 GCA_964536595.1 uncultured Candidatus Bathyarchaeia archaeon | reverse complement strand
GTTATGGTCTCCAGCGGCTTACCACTCTATGAAGGTCTCAGGAGAATTGGAAGAAGTCGCATTTTCAAGAACACATCCAAATACATCTCTAAACTCGAAGTGGCTACCTTAACCAAAAGTATGGCTCCGATCTATGTCATGGAGAAGTTCGCTAATACTCTTAATGTTAAAGGTTTTAAAGAATTTGTGTTAGGATACACCTCAACTTTAAGAAGCGGAGGAGACGTCGCCGACTATGTATACAGAAAGGCTGAGCTTCTCTTCCAACAGATGCTCTCTAGAGTTAAAAGTACAGCCGATAAACTAAGCCTTATAATGGAGGCATATATCGCAGTTGTATGTTTAGGTGGCATTGGGCTTTATCTCCTATTCGTGATTTCAATGCCCATGAGTGATGTTCTCGGTTTAACTCAACTCAGAGACGCGTTAGCACAAGAGCCATTCTTTGTCTTCTCCTTCCTTGTTATTCCAACCATAAACGTGATTTTCATTTATCTAGCGGATTCCAGTCAGTTAAGTTATCCTGAGAGAACCATACATAGATATACCCCTTACCTGGTAGCCCTTCCAGCAATAGGGTTCATGATAGCTGGAACAGTAGTGCCATACATACTAGGTATAGAGCCTCTTCCACAACTTCAGCCTCTAGCAACTTGGGTGAAGAATCTGACTGAGCATCAGATCGGTAATGAAGGCTTCACCCCTGCTATTCTATTATGCATTATTCTCATAACCGCAACTATTCCGGCAGCTATATATGATATTCTAGAATCTAGGAAGGAGGCCGCCTATAGTTCAGGCTTAACCAACTTCCTTAGAGATCTGGTTGAGACCAGAAAGAGCGGTCTACCGCCAGAAAAATGTTTAGTGTACCTCTCGAGAAGGAATTATGGTCGCTTCAACAAGATCCTTGATAGAATTAGAAAAGGGATAGAATGGGGGCTTCCATTACGGAAGATCTACGAGGAGGTTACTGAAAATTTAGATAGCTGGCTTATTTCAGCTAATCTCTTCTTTCTCATAGATACCATAGAGGTTGGAGGAGGTGCTGCAGAGACGCTTGAAGCGATGGCTAAATTCTCAGAGAACTCCATTCTGATAGAGAAGGAAAAGAAAGCCCTTCTAAGACCTCTCATCTTCATACCGTACTTGGGCGCAATCCTACTGATTCTAGTTAGCCTCTCCTTCCTATCATTCATGAATGATATGTTATCGATAGCGGGGTCGTCACTGCCTATGGTGACCTTCGTGAAGCTACTTATGACTCCTATTCCGTTGCAGATGTACTTGTTAGGTTTAACAGCTGGCAAAATAAGTAGTGGAAGGGTATCCGGAGGTTTCATACATGCCATATTGCTCACGATTGTGACTCTACTGGCAATAATCTTTAGCCCTATAATAGATGTAAGCAGCTTAATGAGAGTGGGGTGAGATCATGTCAGTGAAATCCAAAATTACATGTATGTTAAAGCGACGTATACACACTCTTCTTAATTCTTTAGCTCCGCTGGAGGGTAAAGCTAGGAGGCTACTCTTTAACAGAAGAGGCTCTGAGACCATAAGCACCCTAATAATTGCTGCGACTATAATGCTCGTTACATTGATCTCGGCTAATGTGGCCGAGCATCTAATAGAGCTTCAAGTGGCTCAAGCTGAGTTTGAACAGGCTAAAGAGGTGATGATCATACTTGCCGACATGGTAGAGGAAGTGGGAAGTAAAATGTATTCCTCCAGCTATGTCAAGTTTAATTGTAGGTCTGGTATGCTTGATTTCCTGAAAAACTATACTCATATAAAAGTAGTGTTGGTAACAGATTCGGAGAACTTGACTCTCATCGACACTTATACTTCAAGTTTGAGGTTCAGAAGTGGAGTGAAATTTTCTGTGGTTGAGGAGTATGTTAGAGGAGATGCGCCGTCCATATTGGGTGGTGAAGCAGCTCAGCTAATCTCGATCTATAAGTGTATGGATCAAGATGGATCGCCTTCCATCTGGCTACACAGCAGAAGTATCCGACTTATAGATGAAGGTGTGATGTATCTTGAGAGTAGAGGATACAATGTTAATATTTACGAACTTATCTTCGTAAGGGTCGGGATAGGCTTAACCTTTGGTTCTGGAAGCTTAAATGTTAAGGCTTACGGTAAGGGAGTATCCCTAAACACCTACTTAATTGAGAACTCTGGAACTGTGCATCTCTATTTGAACGGGCAGTGGGTGGATTCCGCCTCCATAGTCGCTCCAACTCTACTTTATGTTGTAACTGTTGAAGTAGAGATAGCTACAGTTTAGGAGGTGAGGGGTTACGTCATCCTCTGTGGCTCATGTAATAGGTTTTTCATCCCTCCTCATACTTACCTTAGTTTCGGTGCAATTTGTTCAAGAAATGCAAGTGTTGAATGTTCAAAGAATCGCTAGAGTACTAGCTATGGAAATCTCCCATAGGGTATCACAGGAAATTGTGAGTGTGGTGAATGTGGCTTTGAGAACTGGATCTGAAAATATGGTTCTTGTTAGGGAGCTTGAGATACCTAACATGATTCTAGGTAAAAGTTATAGGATTGAGCTTAAGGCTGTAAGCGGCCTCTATAAAGTGCAAGTTACGATTATAGATTGGAGCCGACTTGATCCTATAATCTCAAAATTACCTATCAATTCATCCTCTACAGCTATAACTGTGGAGCTTGGTGAAGGTACGCTTCAATTTAGAGAGTACATAATCAATTATTCAAATTCTATTCTTAGCGGTGTAAGCCATCCAGTAGTTTGGGTTGTGAAGGAAGGAGGAACCGTGAGAGTTGGGATTGGGGTGATGAAAAAGTGAATGCATCCACAGAATATATGGTAGCCGCTTTACTCACTATCCTCCTGGTATTCACTGCAGTGTCAACCTTCATCCCTAACGCCTTAACTAGATCAACCTACATATCTGAAAGTCAACTTAGAATCGAGGCTGAGAAGATAGTAAATCAACTCTTGTTAAATCCTGGAGACCCGCCTAACTGGGGTGTGTCCACAACCAACTCCTCTGAAGTGAAGGTTTTAGGGTTAGCTCTTCAAGGAGGGAGACCTTATGAATTGGACATCAATAAGATCATAAGAATGTACGAGAATATCCTAAATGAGTTCTCTGATAAGGAGCAGATGGACTTTGAATCTGTATGTAGGCTTTTAGGACTGTATGGCAACTACAGCCTCTCCATAAAACTTACACCTGTGTTAAACATAACTGTTCAGAAACTTTCCAGTAACATCTATGAGGTAACTGTGAAGACGCATGATAACTTACCTGTAACTAATGCTGTAGTAAACGCTGTACGCATCACTGCTTATATGAATTGCTGTCACAACATGGTAACCTACATTGAAGAACCCATATACTCCACCTACACCGATCATAACGGGAAAGTAACCTTGGATTTCACCCAGCAAAGTGGTGAGTTAAGCTCAGTTGTAGTCGTTTACGTGGACTTTTATGGCGTGAAAACCGTGTTCAGTTATGTGGAGGGATCATCAACATATGGGGTCATTATTGGAAATGATTTGTATGTCGGTCATATAGACGACGACTTTAATCCAGAAAACATGACGACTAGGAAGGGTAGACCGAGGAATCCTGGTGGAGGCGCAATTCATCTCTCTCCTGCTGCTCTTATAGTGACTCCTACAGGTTTAGAGCCTACGATGCTTTATGAAGGGAGGCTCCTACCGATCACTCCTGAAGGGGGTGCCAGACCCTACTATAAATTTGAGCTTGAGGGTTTGGAGGATGACGCGGTTATGGTTCTCTTCGTAATTAAGAATAGGGGAGAGTATAAGCTGGTTGTTGCGCAGAGAGCTTATAATAACCTTGATTTAGGTATGCCTACACCAACCAGTGGACTAGTGGCTAGAGGGGTTCACATTAGGAGGACAGTGACAATTTCGGGCTTTTTGTACTATTTTGACTTAACTCTCTGGAGGGTTGTTGAAGATGGTTAAGGGAATATCCAAACGGGGGCAACTCAGAATAATTGAGGCTCTAATCACAGCCTTTCTCGTAATAGGATCTATGATCATTGTTGTAGAACTTCAGCGTATACCTAGAACTTGGATCACCTATGAGAGTGAAGATTTGGAGGATCTTGCTTTTAATCTTATAGCAGAGACTGCCGACTCAGTCCTCACAAGTGAACTTACGAATCAAAGTGGATTATGGGAAAATAATATCTTTTGGGCATTAAGAACAATGCTTCCTCCAACTCTATACTTCAACATGACAATCTATAAAGTATCCATTTCAGAGGACGCCAGCGTCAGTCTTGCCATGATGAATAGGGTGCCAATAACGAATATTCAGAGTGAAGATTATGAGAAGCTGGCTGAGTCAGCCTCAGCAACCTACATACTAACATTGCCTGATGGTACGGTATGCATGGTGGTGTTAACTCTCATGCGGAGCAGAGGTGGCTAAATATGAATCGTAAAGGTCAATTTCCGATAATACTTGGTTTGGCTTTAAGCGCAATCCTCATAGTATCCGCACTTGTAGCCTATAAGGTATCGATTTTCCCTAGGAAGGCTGAACAGGGTAAGTGGATCCATATAATAATAAATCTTGATGAGGATCTTCAGAGAGCTCTAAAGGCAGCTCTAGCTAACTTTACACAAGAGTATATGGAGACAGGTAACTTAACCGTATCGAAGCGTAGCGCTGAGATTAAGCTTAAGGCTTGGAAGTTAGCCTTCATCGTAGCTCATATCGGTTCAAGTGTTAAGCTGAATCTGAATCCAGAAGGCGTAACCGTCAGATCTGAGTTCAGCTATAGCGTTAATCTAACTTATAATCAGTATACCATAGAGAAGGTCTTAACTGTGCCAAATGTAGCGATAGAGAGGGGCAGTTTCTTTACTTGTAGCTGGGATAGTCCATGTGGTGTGTCAGCAGCATACGCATCAGTAGCTCTGGATGTAACTCAAGATAAGGTGTATGGTTGGAACAGCTCCTCTCTAATCTTCTTAGCTCTTAACATAACCTCAATAAATAGTGATTCATCTCTAAACGAAACACGTATAGGTTTCACATGTCATAGCGAGAAGGGATGGATTAATCAGCTAAACAGCGAAGATGTGGCTGTTTACATTAATAGTACCGAAATTAATGTGGTATGTTTTGAGTATGAGGGTGAAGGGAGATATACCGTTACTATAGGGCGAGCTTTATCGCCTCCATACACGCTAAGATTGTGTGTTAGAGATAATAGGGGGATATTCGTAAATGCTTCCCTACAGGACTGAAGATAAAATATTGAAGGGTGTAGTCATTAAGAATAGTTCGTTACTTCTTTATTGAGATGATGCTCTAAACTGGGGTTATACGCTCTCTCGGTTAAAAAACTCCATTGGAAGTGCCTCTCTAACCTTCTCAAAATACCACAAAACCTTGCGTCCCTTAGGCGTTATGTAGTACCTTTTAAACTTATTTACCTTCTTAACCTCTATGAGTTGGTTTTCAAGGAGCAAGTTAAGAGCGTCCATTAGGGTTCTCCACAGAATATTGGTGCGGTATATAATTCTGCTAGGTTTATGCGTTCCATTACCTATAGCCCTGAGAACTTCCAAATAAATTTCAAGCCTTGATCTTCGGTACGTCATCACAAAATAATTTCGTGCCTTTTTAAAAAAATATTGCTAAGTATATATTTACTATTTTGCAATCTAAATTTCTGCATTATGACTCAGATCCAGGTTTTCATGCCCAATATGGCTCATGGGGAATGGCTCGCGTAATATATAAGAATGAAAATGAATATAGTGAAAGTTAGAGAAATATTGAGAATTTGGGGGGATTTTTCAATGCAGCTTGAAAGGGTTCCTACAGGCATTAAGGGTTTGGATCCCCTGATCGGTGGAGGCTTTCCTAAGGGAAGTCTGATAGTGCTTGCTGGTAATCCAGGTACGGGTAAAACTATTTTTTCAGCTCAGTTTCTTTATCGCGGCGTAGTTGAGTACAGTGAGAAGGGTATATACGTCAGCTTCGCGGAGAGTCGCGAAACCTTCTATGGGAATATGAAGAGTTATGGTTGGGATTTCGAGGATTTAGAGAAGAAGGGCGACTTTAAGTTTTTAGATGTGGTTACGGGGAGAGAAGAGCTTTTACCAACAATTTTGGAGCGTATCGTTGACGAGGTGCATAAGATGACTGCTAAGAGACTTGTGATCGATTCTTTCTCTGCTATGGCTCAAGCATTTGAGAAGCCTATAGATGCCAGAATAATCATTCATACAGTATTAAGTAAAATTACCCGACAGGAGGGATGCACCACATTAATGATTGAGGAAGTTCCTTTCGGCGAGGAAAAGATCGGTTTAGGTATGGAGGAGTTCGTGGCTGACGGAGTATTACTGCTCGAAAGAAGAATCTTTGACGGAATGCTCCTGCGAGAAATCACTATATTAAAGCTGCGGGGGACCGAGTTCGCTAATCCCACGCTTCCCTTCACATTGAAGGGAGGGTTTCAAGTTTTTAAGCCGCTTCCTCCAGGAAGAATCGAATGGCCAACCGGAAAGTTTGAGGTGATACCGCATGAGAAAGATTATTTGTCAATTGGTGTTAGACAATTAGACCGGATCGTGAAGGGTTTATTCACAACGGGAAGTTATGATCTCATCGAAGTAGAGAATGATGTTGCGTATCCATTAGAGTATTTAGTTGCGCCTATTATGATTAACTTCCTAAATCAAAATTACGGAGTGGCCATTATTTCCCCTCAAGGGATCAGCGCTAAAGTGATCAAGGATGTTTTAGAGCCTTACGTTGATGATGAAATTTTACAGAGTAACCTTAAGGTGTCTGAGTATGTTATTGAAGGTGACTGCCAACCTGAAGGCCACCATGTTATTCCAATGAAGGGGAAATCTATTGAGGAAGATATGGAAAGGTTCTGGCGTGCAGTTTCACAGCTTAGAGAGAGAACGTCTAAGCCTGTGTTAACTTTTGTTGGTTTCGATACTATTGAGTATATGTATGGAGTGGATGAAGCTCTGAAAATTTTGGGTCGAGACGTCGCAAGGGTAAGAAACTTCAGGGATATTCGACTAAATATTGTAAGGCCGTCCATAGGTATAGCTGACCAGCTTAGAGCTATAGCTCAAACATATATGAAAGTAGCTCAAATCGATGGCGCCGTTTTTCTGTACGGAATTAAACCAAAAACTCCCCTGTTCCACGCCCAATTAATCACGGAGAAGGGCGTCCACAGAATTGAGCTGACACCGATAGTGTAGGTGGTAAATGGAGGAAAAAGGTTGAATCAAAAATTGGAAGAAAAATATCAAAAGTTTAGAGCACTTCTTCAAAGTGCTATTGATGAGGGGTTAAATGTTCTTGGTGAAAGCGTTAAACAGACAATCTATTATTATGTTGAAAAGAACAGTGGTTTAAGAAGGGAAGATATATCCTTACACCCTAAAGCCTTTGCGGATGCACTAGAATCAATTTTCGGCTCCGTCGGAGCAACGATTATTGAGGATAAAATATTACAGATTCTACATGAAAAAATAGGCTTAAAATACAGAAGAGATGAAGACTTAACCTTCAGTGAAAAAGTGGAATCTGCCATGAAAGCCTACATAAAGACTCTTGGTGTTACAATATAAACTGAAAAGATATAGGTAGGCTCTAAACTTAACTTTTCAGTGTCCAGATTGGTTGAGATACGCATAAATAAGGAATACTGCAAGGGGTGCGGATACTGCATCGCATTCTGCCCTCTAAAAGTTTTTGAGTGGTCTCCCGACATCAACACGAAAGGCATTCATCTCCCAACTCCAAAACATATAGAAAGATGCACCGCTTGCCATCTATGCGAATATTACTGCCCAGACTTAGCACTAGTGGTTGAGGAGTAAACTATACAGAATAGCAGAACTTCAAGAACTCCCTATAATCCTCCTCCTCAACTGGAATTCCTTCTTTCAGCCTTTTAGCCCTAAGAGAAAGGGATCTCTCCCCGGGTAGTAAGACATCACTTACTCCTCTTATTCTCTTACAATTTTTAATCTGCACTTTTAATCTCTCAATCCTATCCAGAAAAACCTCTCTTCCAGAGAAGAATTCAGGATTTATAGCCACGAATAAGTCCCCTTTAGTACACCTCTGATGTGTGTGTAGAGTTCCCTTCACATCCATCCCAACCGCGGCTCCCGAAAGCGCACCTGTGAGAACATCGAAACCCAATGATAGGCAGTATCCCTTCACTCCAGCTATAGGTAGAATTGCCCCAGACAAAGCCTCTGAAGGATCAGTGGTTTCTCTTCCAGCTGAATCAATAGCCCACCCTAAAGGTATCTCTTTACCATTCTTAAGATAACTCACTATCTTTCCTCTAGAGACTTTACTGGTTGACATATCTATCACTATAGGATTCTCTTTTGTCGGAATCCCCACACTTATTGGGTTTGTGCCTAAAATCGGCT
>CAZHYI010000012.1:0-5376 GCA_964536595.1 uncultured Candidatus Bathyarchaeia archaeon | reverse complement strand
GCTACGGCAGAACTACGCTTCGAAATATCTATTTTCGCTCTCGGATTTATCGTACCAAGCTTTATTCCTCTAATTAAGGGTGGAAGCCTCACGAATACTCCATGTGAGTCGCGCCCCCTTAAATTAGCCTCAATCATATGATCAGCTACGATGAGGGCGTCAACCTCAGGAACACCTACACTCGTTAAAGTCCTCAAAACTAATTCTTTAAGATCTTCAGCCTTCACAAACAAATAATATGCACCTCCAAATTCACTAAGCTTTGCTCAGATAAATCGTTATTTAAAGCCATAACTTAAATTCTAAAAGATTTAACTAGAACAAGAGCAACTACTAATAAAGTGCCTCAATGAGGTTGATCCTTAATGCATACTTCCCGAAGCTCCTTCA
Source organism: uncultured Candidatus Bathyarchaeia archaeon (assembly GCA_964536595.1). Classification (GTDB taxonomy): domain Archaea; phylum Thermoproteota; class Bathyarchaeia; order Bathyarchaeales; family B24-2; genus CAZHYI01. The sequence goes on along the minus strand of CAZHYI010000012.1, from coordinate 4,986 downwards.
TGACAATTAGAAAATTAAAGATTGTGAAACTGAAGCTTGCCCTAATATCTAATAACCACGAATTGATCTTCTCACCCGAATATTTCGAGGGCTTAAAGCATCCAGCCGTGATTGAGGGTGAGGGATGGCATATTCGATCAATGCTTGCAAACTTTAAGATTGAAGATTTTCAATCAGACTTACCTATAGATGGATACTTCTACATCTTTGATCTTTCAGGAATAAGCCCTACTATATCAGTCAATAAGGAAAAAGTATTTGCAGTAGGCGAGTGGTCTAAACTTGAGGCTGAAGCATTAGATAAGAGATACTCTCTTCTAGGTAACCAAGGTCTCCTATTCAGATACATTCTCACCCTTCTAGAGAGGAAATATGGAATCTATAATCTCCATGCATGCGCTTTATACAATGAAGCCTCCAACAACCTTATTCTAGCATTGGGTGAGAGAGGAAGCGGAAAAAGCGCCCTTCTATTAGCCTTACTAAATGAGGGCCGATTCAAACTTTTCGCTTCAGAGATCGTTCATATAGGACTGGAAGACGGTAAAGTAAAATTCTATAAGGGCACTCTCAGAAATAACGTTAGAGTCGGCCACCTCCTAGAAGACTTCCCAGAGATAGCTGAAAATATAGGCGTGAAATTTGGAAGTTTAGATGATCCGTGGGGCACTAAGATTCAGTTAGATTTTGGGATGTATGGTGTTGAGAAGGATGAGATAGTTGATCCTAAGGTTACGCTCATCCTACCTAGGATAGAGGAATATAATAAATTGAGCTTGGCGAAGGAGATAACTGATACGCGGAGAATTAAAAGGGCATTGGTGGAGAACTTATCGGACAAAATAAATTCTCTCCCGCTAATTTACGAGAAAGTTCCTATAGGCAGTTTAGACGACGCCCACTTACTCTCGAATAGGGTGAAGTTTGTTGATAATTTACTTAAGTGTTGGAGGTTAGAGAGGGCTCTCTCCCTTTTCGCCAGTCCAAAGAATTGCTTAGAAGGATGGCTCATTTAAATGGTTAAGCGTAAGATGGAATATACTTATTTAAATACCTTGCCTTAAAATAAATCTGGTTTAATGGAGAGGAGAGAAAAAACTTGAGTTATGTGGATGAACTTAAGAAGGGACCGTACCCAAGTGTCATAAAGGAGCTAGAAAAAAGCAGATACATTCTCCCAATGTACACTGAAGCCCTAAATCCTGAAGAATACAGAACACTCTTCGGTTTCGGCGGTTACATATCAATTCCCGGATTGGGAGCTGGCGTCGCTGTTAGAGTTACAAAGAGACCTGAACTCCTAAAGGAAAGCGCTTACATAAGGATGTTAGATCCAGGCGCAGGATTCTACACTACTGATGCGCTGAGGAAATTGTGTGATATAGCCGACAAGTACGGGATGGGGATTCTTCACATGAATGCTAACACTGGAACCTTCGAGATTAAGGGTATAGAGATGAAGTGTGTTTACGAGATGGTTGCTGAAATAAATGAAGAAGTCCGAATGGATGTGGGTTCAACAGGTGACGACATCAGAAATATAGAGTCCTGTATGGGTGCAACTCTATGTGAATGGGACTTGATCGATGCTCCACGAATAAGAGATGTGATTGGTAGAGAGATGCTTGAGGATCAACAGTTCCCAAGGTTTCCCCATAAATTCAAAATAAAGATTTCAGGATGCCCCAACGATTGCGTGCGAGCTATTCAGAAGGCTGACTTAGCCATAGTCGGCGTCTTCAAAGACCTACCAATAATAAACGAGAACGAACTCCAAGAATGGATTGAAGCGGGAGGTAACCTAGCCAATCTAGTTAAAATATGCCCTGCAGGAGCCTTAAGTATAGAGGATGGAAAATTAAATATAGATTCTGAAGCGTGCTTCAGATGCTTCGCATGTATTAATAAATGTCCAGCTATCTCTCCCGGAAAGGATAGAGGCGTAGCTATTTTGGTTGGCGGTAAAAGTGGAAATAGAGGACGTTATGGAAACCAGCCTGCAAAAGCCATAATTCCCTTCATGAAGGTTACACCTCCAAAATACAGTGGATTAATTGACTTAATATACAGGATAGTTGATGTGTGGGATGAGCATGGCAGAAGGAAAGAGAGGTTCGGTGACTTCATTATTAGATATGGAATAGGTAAATTCCTAAAGGAACTAGACATTGAGATCACACCTCAGATTTTGGGGGTTCCGAAATCAACAGCTCACATCTATTATCTCTAAACATATGGTGGTGAATGTAATGGCAAAATTGAAGGTTGGAGGAGTCGGTTATCCCCCTTACGGTGAATTCTTTCCTCCCATAGTTAAGAGAAACTACGGAAAATGGGTAGCTCATAGATATTTAAGGGCTGGAATTATAGAGCGTGTATCTTCAACAGGTGAGCGATGTATAGTAGTTCGTGTTTTAGGTCCTCCAAACGGGATGTACAGTACAGATACTATACGTTGGTTCGTTGATGTGGTTGATGAGTATGCTGAGGGATTAAGAGTTACAGCTAGAAACAGCCTAGAACTTGTCGGTGTGAAGCCTGAAAAACTGGATGAACTCCTAAATCTACTTGGGAAGGAAGGATGGCCAATAGGTGGAACAGGTAATACTTTACACCAGATAGTCTGCTGCAGCAGCTTCCTGTACTGTCAACAAGCAGTTATAGATGGCCCCTCCATAATGAAGGCTATAGCCGACGCTCTCTATCAGGACTTCATGAAGGAAGGCTATCCAGCAAAGCTTAAGATATCCATTTCTGGCTGTCCGAATAACTGCGGTGAAGGGATAACCGCAGATATAGGCATTGTAGGTCAATTTACAGATATTCCAAGGGTAGGTTCACCCGAAGACATGAAGAAGTGTGAGATACCCCTAATAGTGGCTACATGTCCAGGAAATGCCATTAGAGCTAAACAGCAATCTGTGGAGGTTCTGCCTGAACGATGCGTTCACTGCGGCTCATGCGCTATTCAATGTGCATATATAGATTTTGGCACTCCTGAAACAGCAACTGCAAATATTTATGTCGGGGGAAAATCAAGCAATACGGGTAGTGGCCCAGCGTTAGGTAAACTAGCGGTTCTTGGATTGAAGCCTAAACCTCCAAAATACGAAGAGATAGTGGAGTGCGTGAAGAGAATAATTGATGAGTGGAAGAGTGACGCTAGGGAAGGCGAAAGAATCGCTGATTGGATAGATAGGATCGGTTGGGAGCGCTTCTATAAAAAGACAGGTTTCAAAGTAAACCTAAACGTTATCGATGATCTCTACCAGAACATAGTTGCTTTAAGGACCGATGTACGCTTCCGATGGTAAATATTTATCTTACTCAAAACGCTGTTATAATTGATGCTGAAATGACCATAAAACTGGTCTGTCCGAAATGCGGCTTCGTGATTGAGACTTTCCAAGAGGAAGAACTGCAAGACCGGAGAAAGATGAAGCGATTTGAAGCTTTGAAGAAGAGGCAGAGTTTATGCCTCAACTGTAAATCGATGGTTATGGGCTTGAAAGAGGTGAGAGAATAAACATTGGTTCAAGAAACCAGTCCCGTAGAGCTGGATGAGGATGGATTCTTAAAGAATCCTGATGATTGGAGTAGAGAAGTAGCTGAGTATCTGGCGGAGAAAGAGAACATTAAACTCACAGATAAACACTGGAAAGTGATAGATTTCATGAGGGATTACTACCTCAAATTTGGAGCTGTACCAATGATTAGAGCTATATCTAAAAAGACTGGGCTAAGCGTAAGGGAGCTATACGAACTCTTTCCATCAGGCCCATTGAAACAAGCGGCTAGAATCGGAGGATTACCGAAACCCTCTGGTTGTACCTAAAAATAATTTAATCTTTATCTATGAGGTTGTAGATGTGAAGAACTCTATAATTCTTCTTTATGGTTGGGGTCCTGAAGAGGAAACCCGAGCAGAGACATTGTTTTACATTGCTAAGACATCAAAGATGATAGATATTGATACCCATATCTTTCTATTTATAGACGGCGTTCTACTCGCAAAAAAAGGAGTGGCTAGAATGATAAGTGAGAAGGTGGATAATGCTTTAAAGGAAGCCTTAAAGTTGGGAACTAAAATCTATGCTTGTGAAGCCGCAGTGAAGAGTAAAGGCTTAAAGAAAGAGGATCTTGTAGAAGGCGTATCAATAATTGGATACGCAAGCTTCTTAGATTTAGCCTTAAAAGCAGACGCTGTAATAACTCTATGAATTCATTCTTTTTAGAAAAAGATTCTTAAATTATAAGAACCTTCAATAGTGAAGGGTGATTTAGATGGTGAATATTTTAGGATGGGAATATCCCGAAGGGCTCTACTACTCTAAGGATCATATGTGGGTTAAGATTGAGGATGGTAAAGCACGTGTAGGTCTCACGGAGTATGGTCAACATTTAGCTAGTAAAATACTCTTCATAAGGTTGAAGTCTAAAGGCTCCACGGTGAAGCAGGATAGAATTTTAGGGACATTGGAGAGCGGCAAGTGGGTTGGACCGATCAAGGCTCCTTTATCTGGAAAAGTTGTGGAAGTGAATGAAGACTTAAAGAGTAGGAGTATGGTTAAACTGATCAATGAGGATCCGTATGGGAGGGGCTGGATAGCTGTTATTGAACCATCAAACCTTGAGGAGGAGAAGAAAAACTTAATGGTGAAGCCTGAAGAAATTGAGCCTTGGTTGAAGAAAGAGATTGAGAAATATGAGAAAAAATAAGCGTTAAGAGGAACTTCCAGCTCTATTTTTTATTTATCTTTTGAAGAACGCTGTCGACAGGGGTACGATTCTCATATAGGGCTAATTCATCCTCTGTTAATCCCTGAGCTAGCCCTAACAGTTGTGTGTAATGGAGAACTGGTATCCGGGGCGTACCTATTTCTGGGAGCTCTATTCTGGACTGGTTAAGATCGAACTGAAGATGGCAGAAGGGGCATACAGTCACTATCGCATCGACCTCTACATCACTGATGCTTCTCAGCTTAA
>CAZHYI010000011.1:0-14437 GCA_964536595.1 uncultured Candidatus Bathyarchaeia archaeon | reverse complement strand
ATCTGGTGGTGTGGATAGCACAACCAGCGCTGTCCTTACCTATAGAGCGATAGGGGAAAACCTTATCTGTGTTATTTTGGATGATGCTTTCATGAGGAAGGAAGAACCTGAGAGGGTTGCTGAGATCTTATCTAAATCTCCGCTTTCTTTGCCTATTAAGGTGGTTGATGTGCGGAGGGAGTTTCTTGAAGCCTTATCAAAAATTAAGGATGCTGAGGAGAAAAGGAAGAGGTTTAGAGAGCAATTTTACACTATTCTATCTCGAATAGCGAGGAGTGAAGGGTGCTCAGTTCTTGTTCAGGGAACTATACTGGCGGATATAATTGAAACTGTGAAGGCAATAAAGACTCAACATAATGTTCTTGAGCAGATAGGTATTGAGGCCAAAGTGAAGTATGGCTTTAAGGTTGTTGAGCCTTTAGCTTCACTCTTGAAGTGGCAAGTGAGGGAGGTGGCTCGTGAATTAGGGATTCCAAGGGAGATTTCTGAGCGGCAACCCTTCCCTGGACCCGGCTTGTCAATTCGTGTTGTCGGTGAGGTGACTGAAGAAAAACTTGAGGTTTTAAAGAGGAGCACATCTATAGTTGAGAATGAGTTGAATTTTTTGGCGCCATCTCAATACTTCGCTGCGATAATTGATGATGAAGAGGAGTATGATGAGAGGATCTATAAGGTTGTTAAGAGAGAAACGTCTCAGGTTTTAGGGGTTACCGAGAATCGTGTTTCACCCAGGATTTACCGTAGTTTGGTTACTGGGATAAAGAATGATAAACGGATGTATGGCAAGATGGTTGATATTAAGATTCTTGATGGAGAGAGGACGCCCATACTGATGGATATTGAGGATTTGATTCCGCTTCAAGCTCAGATTATTGAGGCTGCTCCCTCCTTGACAAGAGTTGTGTACACTGTCTCGGTGGGGTGTGAAGAGGGACCCTACGCCATAATTGTTCGGTCGGTTGAAACTAAAGATTTTCTAACAGCCTTTGTCTCTAAGGTTCCGAGAAACCTTCTTTTGAGGGTGGCTAGTAAAATCATTAAGAGCTGCAAGAAGGTTTCACGAGTCTCTTATGATATAACACCTAAACCTCCAGCAACCATTGAGATGGAGTAGCTTTCCTAGCAATTTTAGGATAAATTCAGTTCCTAACCTATAGACCCCCTATAATTTTTTAGGTTTAATGGAAAATCATTTTATAGAATTGATCGTATCTGTTTATTCGTTCCTCCCTGAAGGTAATGGTGAACTTAATGGTGCGCCTTAAGGATGTGGTGATGAGTTTTCTTAGAGGATTTAGGAAGACAGCCGTTTTTGCCATAACTAACAGGTGTAACTGTAGATGTGTCATGTGTGATATTTATGAAAGCCCTTCAAGAGAGGTTAGGTTGGAAGACGCTAAGAAAATTCTTAGTTTTTTGCGTAGAAATAAGTTCCTAATTGTCTACTTCACTGGTGGAGAACCGACTCTGCACCCTAACATTATCGAGTTGGTGAAGTACGCCGATGATTTAGGTCTCGTTACGGCTATGACGACTAACGGGACAGCTTCGAGGGAGACTATAGCTAAACTGAAGGAGGCTGGCTTATACCTACTTACGGTCTCATTTGATCATTGGGACCCTAAAATCTGTGAAGGTATCAGGAGACACAGCGATATTAAGTATAAACAGGAGAGCAGCATCAATCACTGTAAAGAGGTTGGTTTGAGAACTCATACTCTAACTTTCCTGAACTCTTATGTTTTGAGGGATGGCGTTGAGAAGCTAGTCAGATACGTAAATGAGAAATTGGGTGTGCCCTTCGCCTTCTGTTACCCGGTGAAGACTGGGAGTGAGGCTTACTCTCTAGGCAGGAATCTCTCTGAGGAGGAGCTCTCCTATAAAAATCTAGAAGATAACTTAAAGAAGCTTCTCATGATGAAGAAGATGGGTTTCGCCATAGCTAACTTGGGCACCTACATTGAGGATACGATAAGGATTCACGAAGGAAAAAAGCCTAACTTCTACTGTAAGGGAGGAGAGGACGTCTTTTATATTGATTGGTCGGGAAATGTGTATCCCTGCTTCGTGAAGGAGAAGCTCTTCAATATAGTTAAGGATGAGGAACCAGTCTTCCTTAAGAACGTTAAGTGCAACGATTGCTTAACGAATTGTTTCAGAGAACCCTCCATACTAGCCCACTCTATTCTATCTCCTCTCTTAATAAAGGAGGTTTTTTACTCCTACAGCACAAGAAGAATATTTATCTAGTGAGAAATATAACCCAAGTATAATTTCACCTTACTGGCTGCCACGTTGCAGAGACAGGTCTGCCTCTAATTATGTAAGATAAGTAATTTTTAACCCAAATATCCAAGACTTTAAGGAAACCCCACTTATGGAATCTACGCATTGACTCATAAACGGTTAATTCATCTATAAACTTAAAATGCCCGATCTTTGAGATTCTCATCGCTAAATCATGATCCTCAAGGCAAGACAGCTCTTCGTTGAACCCTCCAATTCTTAAGAAGGCGTCCTTCCTAACAGCCAGAAATTCCCCTCTAGCATGAGGCTTGAATAGGGAGGATAACCTCAAGAGCATGTTATAAAAGATGAAGAACGCTCTTTCCTTAAGGTTGGGAGTGGAGGGCATAATTTTACATGTTGCACCCACAACTCCCCCCTCACTGAAGGTTTTCTCTAGAACATCAATAGTGTTTTTAGGTAACCTAACATCAGCGTCTATGAAAAGTAAAATTTCTCCCTCAGCCTTTTTAGCCCCGAAGTTTCTCGCCCTAGATATTCCACGCTTATTGATCACATAGACCTTATCTAAATAGCGTCTCGCTATATCTACAGTTTTATCATCCTCACTTGAAGACACGATTATTATTTCAAGCTTGGGTGGTAATGCCTTCAAATTTTTAATTAGCTCCTCAATATACTTCTCCTCATACAGGACTGGAACTATAACCGAAAATTTCTTCCTATAGGTCACTGAGACTCACTCATAGAGGCTTTTAGGAACTACTCAAGCTTAGGCTAAGATCAGATGTAATTTAATACTTTTGTGATTCAGAGCCAATAGGGAACTGGCGATTCGTACTCCCTTAAGCGGAACTTAACACCCAGCTCTTCAGCCAGAGCCTCCACTTCTTCAATGTTAACTTGGGGTACCGATACGGCTGTAACTTCCACTTCCATCTTTTCCTTAGCCTTCTTGATGAAGTCTATTACGCTTTCGTAGGCATTACTAAAAATTGGTCGACAAATAAGGTTGTATAACTCTTTATTAGGTGCATTTAAACTCACATTTACCCTTTCTATATGAGCATCTACAAGCTCTGTTACAACTTCTCTATTCGGATTCAGAAGGTAAGCTTGACCGTTAGTTTCAAGCCTCAATGGAATAGCATGGTTCCTATGAACCCACTTCGCAACCTCCAAGACGCAATCCAACCTCATAGTAGGTTCACCCAGACCACAGAATACTACTTCCCTCCAAAACCTTCTGTTAATATGTTCAGCTAAACTCCTTATAATCTCATTTTCTGAAGGTTCCCTCTGAAGCTTAAGATTGAAGCCCCAAACACCATCTGTAAAGTTTCTGAAGCAGAAGTAACAGCGGTTAGAGCATCGATTAGTTAAATTAATGTATAAACTGCTTCCATGCCAATACACTATCGACCCCTTCTTCCCATACATCACCGCTTACCCTCAAACAATAGAGAGATTACCCGTTGATCCTTAAACTCTTAAGTAGATGAACTCCACTATGAAGCTAGATACAACCTAAAATAATAGCTTTTCAGTATTGATCATTAAACATTTCGTAGAGTGAAGATTAAAAAAGAAAAGTTCTAAGGAGAGGAAACTAAAATACTCTAGTTGAAGTAATTCTGTAAGAGTATGGATTGAGTGAGCGAGATGAGGAAGATCGGTATTGTTACTAGTGGCGGTGACGCACCGGGAATGAATGCCGCTATTAGAGCTGTGGTTCGTACAGCCATCCCTAAGAAGATGGAGGTTATCGGGTTTAAGAGAGGTTACGCTGGATTATTGAATAACGACATCAGAGATCTCGGATTGAGAACTGTTGGTGGAATAATACATTTAGGCGGAACGATCCTACGTACAGAGAGATGCCCAGAATTTAAGACTGATGAAGGAATAGCGAAGGCTGCTGAAGTATTGAAGGGGAATGATATTAGCGCATTGGTCGTTATTGGCGGGGACGGCTCATTTAAGGGAGCGTCAAAACTGAGAAGAGCAAGTGGAATCCAAATGATCGGTATTCCAGCATCCATAGACAATGATATTGCAGGAACAGACACGACCATAGGCTTCGATACAGCTGTAAATACTGCTGTACAAGCAATAGATAAGATTCGGGATACCGCTATGTCGCATGGAAGGGTCTTCATAGTTGAAGTGATGGGTAGAAGAAGGGGATTTCTAGCTTTAGAGGTTGGATTAACTGTTGGAGCAGAAGTCATTCTTGTTCCAGAGGTCACTAGGGATATAGAGGATGTCTGCGATACATTGATTAAGAGTAGAAAGAAGGAGAAGGAGTACAGCATAATCGTAGTTGCTGAAGGCTTCGGCGATTCATCCAAATTGAAGAATGAGATAACCAAAAGGACAGGATTCGAAGTTAGATTAACAATTCTCGGTCACATCCAGAGAGGAGGTTCACCCACAGCTAGAAGCAGACTCATAGCCAGCCTATTCGGAGCTTACGCCGTAGATAAAATTGTGGATAGCGACAGAAGCGGTGTGGTTGGACTTAGGGATGGAAAACTCGTATTTAATAGTCTAGATTACGTAACTGAGAATGAGAAAACTCTAGACACTGATTTATTGAGGTTAGCTGAGGAACTAGCTATCTAGAAGACTATACGCCACCTCATTAATTAGAAATTCTTTAATAACATCAAACATCAAATTCTACGGATAACGGGATCAGATTGAAAGTCCTATTCGTATGTCTAGGGAATGCCTTCCGAAGCCCTCTAGCTGAAGCCCTACTCAAAAATCTCAGAAGAGACATCAATGTAGATTCAGCAGGCACTTCACCCGCAAGTAGAATAGCCAACGTAACAAAGGAGTTTCTGAGGAGAGAAGGAGCGTTACGTTTCCTTAAGGATAAGCCTGAATGGATCTTTTCAAAGAAGCTTGATGAGTACGATCTCATCATAGCTATGGAGGAGGAGCATAGACGCTTCATAATTGGGAAGTTCCCAGAGCTCGATGAGAAGATTGAGGTTTGGAACATCGCTGATCCTTACTTCCTACCTGAAGAGGAGGCTGAGGAAGTATTCCAGACAATAAAGGCTAGAGTTAAGGAGTTAGCTAGAAAACTCCCCTAGACAGTAAAGGAGCGTAGGCTTCATTGATCATTATTCCGGCTATAGACCTAATGAAAGGTAAATGCGTACGATTGGTTAGGGGAGACCCCAAAAAGATGAAGATTTACTATGAAGATCCTTTAGTTCCTGCAAGAATGTTTATGGAGCAAGGAGCTAAACTCATCCATATTGTGGATCTGGATGCTGCTATGGGTTACGGAAGCAACATTGAGATGATATCGAAGATTATAAAGTCGTTCCCTATAGATATGCAGGTTGGTGGAGGAATCAGAAGTTTAGAGAGGGCTGGAGAGATGCTCAACATAGGGGCTAGAAGAGTGATTTTCGGTACAGCTGCTGTGAGGAGCCCCGATCTGGTTAGGAAGGCCGTCTCTAGATTTGGCGGCGACAAGGTGGCTGTAGCTATAGATATACGAAATGATGAAGTTATGGTTGAAGGTTGGACTGTTAAGTCTGGACTTAACTACATTGAGTTCGCTAAGACCCTAGAGCATGTTGGGGTTGGAGCCATAATATTAACCTCTACAACTCTTGATGGAACACTGAGCGGGCCAGCCCTAGATCCCATCAAGAGGCTTGTTGAGTCTATAGATACGCCTGTGATCGCTTCGGGAGGCATCGGCTCCCTGAGGGATCTTGATAAGCTCTCGAAGACAGGCGTCTCAGGAGTCATTGTTGGGAAAGCCCTCTATGAAGGAAAATTCAGCCTTAAAGAAGCTATTAGGACATATGGAGGAGGCAATTTTGAGTCTTAAATTGAGTGAGAAGGAAATTGAAAATGTGATTAAGGAAGTAAACTTTGATAAGATGGGAGGTTTAGTTCCCGTAGTTGTGCAAGACATATCTACACGGAAAGTTCTTATGCAAGCCTTCATGAATAGGGAGGCGTTAAAACTGACGCTTCAAACAGGCTTAATGCACTATTGGAGCAGAACAAGAGGTAAAATATGGCTTAAGGGGGAGAGTAGCGGCAACTACTCAATAGTGAAGAACGCTATCCTAGATTGTGATGGGGACGCAATACTCTTTCATGTGCATCAAGTGGGACCATGCTGTCATACTGGGAAGTACTCATGCTTCCACAACCCTATTTTGCCATTGAGTGAGAGTGAAGTGGATGGGAGAGTTCTAGATGAAGCTTTTGAAGTCCTAAAGAAGAGAATTGAAAATCCCCCTGAAGGTAGCGGTCTATCTAGACTAGCGTTTATGAGTGAGGGTGAAGCCTTAATTGAGCTGCGGAGTGAGTTGAGCAGGGCTGTACACGCTTCGTTCAGTGGGGATGAGGAGGCGTTAATTGGGAGTTCAGCTAAATTGATTCTTAATCTTCTCTATTTGCTTGTTAAAAATGAGGTTTCGTTAAGTAGGGTTCTTGAGAAGCTTAAGGGTTGGAATGTAACCTCTAAGTTGAGGTAGCGGTATTGCATACACCTACAAAACGTGAAGGTGTCGAGCTGGTTCGAGTATCTCTAGGGTCAGCTATAGTTTTGGGTCTCGAGCGTGGAGCTCTACGAGCTAAACCAACAACGATATACCTCATGACTTATAAGGAAGGAAAATGCACAGCAAACTGCAGTTTCTGTCCGCAATCCCGCTCAAGCTTAAGTGACGCCAACCTACTCTCCAGGGTTATTTGGCCGCCATTTCCGCTGGAGATGGTCAAGAGATGCGTAGAGAGCAGAGCTAAAGAGGTGGGCATTAAGAGAATCTGTATCCAAACAGTAAATTATCGGGGTGTTTTGACTGACACACTTTACATTGTGAGGGAAATAAGGAGCGTATCTGGTATTCCAATTTCGGTATCTATTCATCCATTAAGTGTAGAGGCTATGAGGAAGCTCATTGATGCCGGTGTAGAGAGAGTGAGTATCCCGCTGGATGCTGCGACAGAGGAAATATTTGAGAGAACTAAAGGCTCCCTAGTTAATGGTCCATACAGGTGGAGGAGGCATAGAGAAGCGTTAGAGAAAGCCGCCAAAATTTTTGGTAAAGGCAGAGTATCCACACACTTTATAGTTGGTTTAGGTGAAAGTGAGAAGGAAATGGTTGAAGCCATTCAGTGGTGTGTGGATAGGGGTATAACTCCTGCCCTCTTCGCCTTCACCCCGATTAGGGGAACAAAGTTGGAGGGGCTCCCACAGCCGCCTATAGAGTCCTATAGGAGGGTGCAGATTGCACGTTACCTAATCGTGAATGGGATAATTCGCTCCGAAGATTTAGATTTTGATGAGGAAGGAAACATTAGAAGCTTCCCGATGTCGAGCAGCCGCCTCATAGAAATTTTGGAGTCTGGAGAGCCCTTCTTCACGTCTGGATGCCCGGGCTGCAACAGGCCCTTCTATAACGAGAGAGTGAGCGGGCCACTTTACAATATTCCGAGTGGGGAGTTATGGTTGAAAGTGAAGGATGAGGAGTTGAAGAGGATTAGGTCAATGCTCACTCTTTAGTACTTGGGGTATTGCGCCTATTCTCAAGGCGTGATCAGCTAATACGAGCGCGATGCAGGATTCAACTACAGGGACTGCTCTTGGAACTATGCATGGGTCATGTCTACCCTTAAGCTCCAGTACAGTCTCCTTCATTTCAGCAAGATCAACAGTTCTTTGAGGTATCCGTATAGAGGATGGGGGTTTGAAGGCAACCCTAATCTTTATGGGCATACCGTTAGATAAGCCGCCCAATATACCGCCTGAATTGTTAGTTGTAGTCACAACCTTCCCATTCACAATTGCGTATTGATCATTATTCTCCGACCCCCTCATTGAGGCGGCTCTAAATCCAGAACCAAACTCAACACCCTTTACACCCGGTATGTTGAAGAGCATCCTAGCTAAGTCTGCATCTAAAGAATCAAATATTGGGAAGCCCCAGCCTGGAGGAACATTTAAGGCTAAACCCTCCAAGACTCCGCCTACACTGTCTCCCTCTCCAGCCGCCTTCTCGATCTCCCTCATCATAAGTTCAGCAATATCTGGATCAGCGCATCTAACGGGATTAGCGTACACATTCCTTCGGATCTCATCAACAGTTACTTCCCTATCCAGCGTTACACTGCCGACCTGAACTGTGTGAGCTAATGTCTCCACATCGATTGTTCCTAAGAGTTTTTTGGCTACTGCACCAGCAGCTGTGTAGGCTGCTGTTATTCTGCCTGAAAATCTGCCTCCACCTCTATAATCATTGTATCCCCCATATCTGACTCTGGCTGTGTAGTCGGCGTGTCCAGGTCTAGGCTTATCCTTCAGCTCTTCGTAAGGCGTGGAGTCCACATCTCTATTATATATTAAAATCGTTACTGGAGCCCCAGTAGTCTTTCCTTTAAATATGCCTGAAACAACTTCAGCTTCATCCTTCTCTTCTCTCGGTGTCACGTATGCGCTGACTCCAGGCCTCCTCTTATCCAGTTCTCTCTGGATGTCTTCCATACTTAATGGTAGACCAGCTGGGCATCCATCTATGGTGACGCCTATCAGTTTGCCATGGCTCTCTCCGAAGCATGTTATGGTGAAGGCTTTGCCAATTGAGTTACCTGAGATGGATCTTCCCTCCAAGTTTGATTATATCATTAATGAAGTTAGGGTAGGACTTCCTAATACAGTTTATATTGTGAATTACGCTTCTGCCTTTAGCGGCTAAAGCTGCAACCGTCAATGACATAGCGACCCTATGGTCATTGTGGGAGCTCATCTCTGCACCCTTAAGTTCCTTAACACCCTCTACAATAACCTCGTCCCCTCTAAGCCTGAAGCGCCCTCCCATCTTCCCCAACTCCAACGCTAAAACATTAACTCTATCTGACTCCTTCCACCGCAACCTCTCAACACCCTTTATTACAGTCTCTCCTTCAGCATAGGACGCTAGAACCATAAGTGGCGGAATCAAGTCAGGCGTATCCCCAGCACTATACTCTACAGAGCTGAGGCGCCCGCCTGAACTCTCAACTATTACAGCATCCGTACGAGTCTTTAGTGGTACGCCCATACTTTTCAGAATCTCTATGATTGCTCTGTCGCCCTGCAGTGAGGAAGGATCTAAACCCTCAACCTCAACCTTTGAAGGAATAAGTGCTGCAGCAGCTAGGAGGAATGAGGTTGAGGAATAATCACCCTCAATAATGTGGTTGTGAGATCTATATGACTGGCCAGCCTGAACACTTAAGAACTTACCTTCAAAACTAACTTCGACACCATGCTTCTTGAGCGTCTCAATAGTCATCTCCACATAGGGCTTGGAATATAGGGGAGTAATCAACTCTAGCTCCACATCCTTCCTAGCTTTCGGAGCAGCAAATAGAATCCCAGAAATATGTTGAGAGCTGACGTCACCCCTAACCTTCGCTGAGCCGCCCTCCATTCCACCACCGAAAATTATTAGCGGCGGCCTATCGTCCCCCCTGCAGGAGTAGCATTGGACGCCTAGCTGCCTCAGAGCGCTCAGTAATGGTGCCATGGGCCTCCTCCTCAAACCCTTCCTTCCAGTCAGTACAGAGATTCCAGGCGCTAAAGCACACACGGGCGACATGAATCTAATTGTGGATCCGCTTTCCCTACAATTTATTATGTTCTCAGGCGTATGAATATCCACGGAGCCCTCAACGATTAATCCTTCACTAAGCTTCTTTATTTCTGCCCCTAACAGCCTACATGCATGCAGAGTAGCTAAAGTGTCATCACAGATCAGTGGCCTCGTAATCCTCGATTCTCCCTCTGAGAGGAGGGAAGCTATCAAGGCTCGATGCGTATAGGCCTTTGAGGGTGGAGCCTTCACCCTCCCTTCCAGAGAAACCGAACTTTCTATGTGGGCATCCACTTAAGTTCACTCCAGAATTTTAGCCTTCTCCCTATTTATTCGGGCTTTTATGACTTCTCCTTCAAACTCCCCCCAAGCATCCAAAACATCATCTATACTTTCGTCTGGAACTAGAGCTGCCACGGCTGGCCCCTTACCTGATAGCCCTGCTGCTATGGCGCCGTTTTCTAGTGCCTTGATGGTTGGCTCTACATCGAAACCTAAGATTGAGGAGTATAATATGCCATTAAGAGTCATAGCTGTCCAGTACTCGCCCCTAAGCGCCAAGTCATGCAATGCCTTAACCTCCCTACCTATAAGGCGCATCCTCTCAACGTCACTCTTCCCAGTATAATATTTCTCTTCAGGTATGAGGATCAACACGTTATATTCTTCAGGATTAAAGATCTTGAGAATTGTTCTCTTAATATTATCTGTAACAACTAAATTCCCGAAGTATGATGCTGAAGCGTCATCGAAGGCTCCTGTAACAGTTACTCCTGCCTCGAAGGAGGCTTCAACCCCTAAATTTATGACTGCGAGGTCGTCAAGAGTCTTATTTAATGCTGATAGGGTGGCTAGGGCTATCGCGTTGGATGCTACACTGCTGCTTTTAAGGCCCTTAGCGATCGGGATGTTGGATCTAGTCTCCACATACGCTCCATACTTATCTTCCAGCTTAAAGTGCTTCAATACGTGACTAACAGCCTTCTCGATGAGTACATTGCTCTCTGATGGGTCATTGAGTATTCTGCCCTCTATAACCCCCACATTTTCATTTAGCGTCACCTTAGCTTCAGTCCATAAGTCTATGCCTAAGGCTGCCCCATAACCGCAAGATATGGCATTAACTATTGTGACTGCACCATGAGCTAAGGCTCTCCCAACACCATCCATTAGGGGTACTCTCCAAGAGCTTTCTTGAGGGCGACTCTCATAACATCTAGTGGGGCATCCACCCCAGTCCATATTTTGAATGAGGCTGCGCCTTGGTGGAGGAGCATGCTGAGCCCACTGATGGTCTTCGCTCCAGCCTCCTTAGCCTTCCTTAATAGGAGTGTTTCGAGGGGGTTATAGACTAAATCAAAGATCACCATGTCAGGCCTTATAAGTTCAGAGTTGATTGGTGAAGCATTCTCGTTCGGCTTCATCCCTACAGAAGTTGCATTTATGACTAGATCAGCATCTGACAATTCTGAAGCTACAGTTTGGCTATCCAAACCTCCATAACGCACTTCACTTTGGTAAAGTTTCTTCAGTTCACTAGCAAGCCTTTCAGCTTTACTTATGGTTCTGTTCAGTATAACAAGCTCCCCAACTTTATTTGCGAGTGAGTGGGCAACTGCTCTTGAGGCCCCTCCAGCACCAAGAATGACGGTTTTCAGTTCTTCAAGCTCTACGCCAGCCTCCTGGATAGCTGATAGAGCCCCTACACCATCAGTGTTGTAGCCTATAAGTCTACCATTCTGATTAAGCACAGTGTTCACTGCTCCCATATTGCGCGCTGAAAAGTCAAGCTCATCCAGTAAAGCAGCTACATCTACCTTTAGCGGTTTAGTCACGTTCAACCCATGTATTTTTAGTGCCCTAACCCCCTCAATAGCTGCCTTAAGGTTATGCTTTTCAACCCTAAAAGCTAAATAAATGAAGTCTAGATTTAGATGTTTAAAGGCTGCGTTATGCATCATGGGGCTTAGTGAATGCTCAACAGGATCTCCTATAAGTGCGCAGAGTTTGGTTCTGCCAGACACCTCCAAACCTAAACACCTAAAGCTTCATATAGATTCTTCAGAAACTCAAAGCTCAACTGCCCTGGGGCAACCTCAGAGCCTTCACTGAGTGATGCGTAGGTGAAGTATCCTCCAACTATTGGGGAGAGCACTCTGGATAGCAGTCCCTTCTCTCCCATAGCGAAACATACAACCCTCACATCCTTACTCATCTTCTTAACTACATTGAGGCATGCAATGTTGTCGTTGAAGCTTTCAGCTGTAGTAACAAGCTTACATATATGCGCTCCTTTTGAAATCATCACTTTGATGAGGCGCTCCATCTCTTCTTGAGGAGGCGTACCATCAAAGATATGGTGGGAGACTATCACTTCTGAGCCTAAATCTCGGATTCGCTCAATAATTGAAGTTAAGTTTGGGGTTACAAGCTCCACATCGACAAACTCAAAACCGTACATTGAGGCTTCAAGTAGAGTTTGAATTCTACGTTCCTCATCCTGCTTCTTCCCACCGCCTTGATCATACCTCCTATTAGTAGCTATTATCGGTATAGGAGTTGATTTAGCCACTCTCTTAACTTCACCGATTACGTTAAGATAATCAAACCTGACCTCTATTAAGTCAGCTCCTAGAGACTCAGCCTTCTCGATAAGACCGATAAGTTTAGGAACTGTATCAGCAGCCACTGAGATACAGATCTTTGCCCTCAAATCTCGATCACCTTCTCCTCTTTTACGAGAATCCCGAAGTGCCTACCGCCTTCCTCCATATGAACTAAAACTTCATCACCCTTCTCCAACTCAACAACAGATTTATGTCCGCTTGGAGTAACAAGCCTTATTGTCTCAGCGTTCTGTAGAATAACCTTAATCACTCTGCCTTCACCCTCAGCCTCAAGAAGTAGCATAGGCCTCCACTCAATCTTGACGCGGCATATATTAGCAGGCCTTGTCCCCCCTTCCCTATCAACTATAAGTACTTCATCGCCAGACTTGAGCTCCGAGAGGTATCGGGTTTTACCTCCAGGTGTGAGGATGTATTGGGCTACAGGACCAGCATTCACCCTGAATGGGCGTGGCGAAACATAGGGTGTCTCCATCACTTCAGCCTGGACAAGGAACATGCCTGCTGATTGACAACCAACAAGCATTCCTTCCCCTTCTCTCATTAAGTCACATGTATCTATGCAGACTCTCGCCCCTAACCCTAACTGTTTCGTACCGATCACTTTAGCTGTGGTGAGCGCTATTCTCTCAGCCTCCTCAACCTCAACCCTTCTAGTCTTCACACCCTTAACAACATCATAAATTGACTTGACAACTTCAAGATCACCTTCCTCAACAATGACGCCATCCACCCCTAACTCTAAAGCCTCAAGCATAAGTTTAGCCTCCTCAACATTGGATATGAAGGCTAAGAGTCTACATTTGCCTGTAACTTCAGCTATCAGATTCTCTATCGGAATAACCTTCCAGTTTACACACTTCACAGCCACATAATCCACTGAAGCATCCACAAACTCCCTCACCTTCTGAACATCCTCATTACGCTCTATAGTTACAACCGCCATTACATGGGTTCCTTCACTCTTAGCCTCCTCAACCTCACTCATCGACTTAACGATTCTGATGTTGCCTCCCTCTCTGGAGGCGATCCTCTGTCTTTCAGAAGGTCTAACTTTGGGAATGTCCGCTGAATCAAGAATGTAGCCGTCACAATACTTCGCAGTCTCTTTAATTAATTGTTCTTTAGTCTCGCTAGGCATGTCTGGATCGATCTTAACCCAAAACTCCCTCAATCATAAACTCCTCCAAACCTATACCTATAAACCCTCCTTTTAATAGCTGCTCTGCTCAATCAATCTCTTCATGCTTCCCTCCACGCTCTGGAGGGCCTTAAATCTACTATCCCAATCCACAAATATATGGATACTTGAGGTTATGGTGAATAGGCCATATATATTTAGACCTATTGATGAGAGGACGCCGGAAGCCGCACTTATGACGCCAGGTGTTTCTGAAAGATACGCCCCCTTAATCTTTATTAATGCGAGCTCTGGACTCACAGCTAACGCTAAGGCATCACTCTCCCTTAAAACTATCCCATGAAGCCCCTTAAGTGTCTCCTCAACCTTCTCTTTCGGTAAATAGAGTATAACCGACTCTTGATTTATCGATAGCCCTAAAAGGTTATTCTTGTTACGCTCCAGTAAATCGAAGATGGATTTCAGAACATTATGGGATCTAGAAAGGCCTTTACCAACGATCGTTACAGCCATCGATGGGTACTCAACCAATGAAGTTGTTATTTCCCTTGGGGTTCCACCGGTTATTACGGTTCCTTCAGCTTCAAGACTTTCAGATTTGTTACTGATTATCTTCACATCTATGTGTGGCGGTTTATATCTTAAAGCCTTCCTATGGATGAACTTCTTACCTGTATCAGTTAAACCTATCAGCCTCTCCACATCTATTATATCCAGCTTCTCAGCATTCCCGATCAGTTTCGGATCAGCAGTCATTATTCCCTCAACATCCGTGACAAGTATCACTTGATCAGCATTTAGGGCAT
>CAZHYI010000010.1:2399-14574 GCA_964536595.1 uncultured Candidatus Bathyarchaeia archaeon | reverse complement strand
TTTTAGGCACTGCAGGCTCTGGAAAGTCTCTCCTCACCGCCTCCTTCTCAGAGTGGTTAAAGCTCCAGAGGCAAAACGTCATAACTGTTAATCTTGATCCAGGAGCTATCACTCTTCCTTACAATCCAGATGTAGATGTTAGGGAACTTATTGATCTCTACGACATCATGGAGAAGTATAATCTAGGCCCTAACGGAGCTATGATTCTGGCTTCAGACTTGTTAGTCGAGGAGATTGAAACTATAAATGAGAGGATTCTAGAGATAGATCCGGATATAGCTATTGTTGACACTCCAGGTCAATTAGAACTCTTTGCTTTTAGGGCTAGCGGCCCCTTCATAGTTAAAGAGTTAGGTGAAGGAGAAAAGGCTATTCTTTATCTCTTCGATTCAGTCTTCTCTTCAGATCCAATAAACTTCATCTCTAATCTTTTCCTCTCCGCAGCCATCTATTATCGCTTCTTAACCCCACAGATCAATGCACTTTCAAAATGTGATTTACTGCCAGAGGATAAGTTGAATCAAATAGTTGATTGGTCAGCCAGTCCACTAAAACTTGAGGAGGCGGTAGATAAGGTGAAGGGAGAAAGAAGAATCTTAAGCAGAGATCTTATGCGTTTAATTTATAGGCTTGGTCTAAGATTCCTTTTGATCCCTATCTCATCGAAAACGAATAAAGGAATGATAAACTTGAACATGGCTTTAGAGAGGGCAGTGTCAGGAGGAGATAAATACACATATTAAAGGTAAAGAGTTCTGAGCTGATTACTTAATAGAATAAAAGATTTAAGTATCTGAAAACCTCCTAAAAATAGTCTTTACGGGCCCGTAGCTCAGCAAGGAAGAGCACCGGGCTTTTAAAGCGAAGGGAGAATGTAAATAATAAGACTGTTTAAAGGATTGAATTTACTCTCGTATCCTCCCTGCTGAGGTGACCCGGGGGTCGCGGGTTCAATTCCCGCCGGGCCCGCCATTTAAGGTCGTTAATGCTTTACACACTTAATTTTGAGTTTTGTTAGGTATACTTAAATAGGTGTTTTAGCCTCCTCACCTTTGTATGAGTATTAAAAGGCATTACTTAAGGAAGCGGGAGATTAAGGAAGTTATATCGCAATTTATAGATCAAATAAAAGTTTCAGATAGCATGTTGTTAGATAGGGCTAAAAGTGTTGAAATAGTTAAGTTAGGAAGAGCGGACATATACATTTTTGATGGAGAACCGAAAATAGCCAAAATTAAAGATAAGTTAATCCCCACTCTACTCTTTGAAGATGCTATTCATCAGTTACCAACTGTCACTGTGGATATGGGTGCGATTCCACATATATGCAATGGCGCGGACATAATGGTTCCTGGTATAGTGAAGACGGAGAATTTATTCTCTAAAGGCGATATTGTAGTGGTAGTTGATGAGAAGAATAATAAAGCTATTGCTATCGGAGAGGCTATAATGGATTCTGAAGAGTTAAAGAATGCTTGTAGAGGAAAGGCTATTAAGAACTTACATTATGTCGGGGACAATATATGGAAAGACATGAAGAAGCTTAAAAGCGGTTCTTAACTCTCCTCCATTAATTGCTTCACAAAAACCTCAAATGGAACATTTGCTTCTCTAGCCATTACTGAGAGGACGCCTAAAATCTCAATTTTACTTTTCTCTTTAAGTATAGCATTCAGGTAGGATATTAATTCATTCGTATCCATACCACTATGCTCTGAGATCAGATTCAGCATTCTCTCTAAAACCTTCTTGTCTTTATCTTCTTCAAGAACATCTAAATCTTCGTCTTTAAGAACATTTTTCAATCTATTAAAGAGTAAAACTAAAATTTCCTTCTCTATGATGTTTGGTGGTATGACTTGTTTAGCAGCTAATTCATCGATGGATAACCATTTAGACCCTACTTTAACATAAGTGATGGAATCCTTTTCTAAGTCATATATGACTGCCGAACAGAACTGCGAAGACTCATCCATTCTTTAGATGTTATAAAGGAGAAATTAAAATTTTAGAATATTCATGAATTAAGTTAGTGTGTAGAAAAATTTTTTTAGAGAAGTATGAACCACTGGATAAATATTCTGAAAAATAGGTAAGAAAAATAAAAATAAGTTGAAAAAATAGGCAATCGTTAATTTAAAGGCTAAAAAAGAGGAATAATTATATAACAACACGGAAAAATGATTTTTGAAATTCTTTATGGGGTTAGCGAGTTAGTGTAAAGAAATATAGATTTAATGAATAGAAAAATTTTCAAAAATAATAAAGTGAAAACTTCGGGAAATTAACAGATATATTGAAAAAATGTTAAGATTCTTTAGAGAAAACTTCTTACTGATGAACATAAATAGAGAAAGCAAATAAAGTTATTTTGTAGGAGAAGACTGAAAGATGGTTGAGGTGTGGCTTCCATATGGAAACACTGAGATTTGTGCAAGAATACCTACAGAGAATTATCTTGGAACACTGATTCCTCAAAACGGTGCCCCTTTATCTAATCTTAAAGAGAGCCTTGAATATGCTCTTAGCAATCCTGAAGGAGTAGAAAAGACAGAGGGGTTAATTAAGCATGGAAGAAATGTCGCTATAGCTATCGACGGCAATTTAAACCAACAGATAATAACCACTATTCTCCTAACATTATTTGAGAAGTTCATTGATGCGGGAGTATCCAAATCCGACATTACAGTAATAATTTGTTTCAGACCTAACAAAGAGATAGAAAAGTTAAGTGAAGACCTACATGATAGAGTAATATATCATGATTATGAAAGTGAAGACAATATCCACATTGGAGGAACAAGATATGGCACAAGATTATACGTAAATAGAGTCTTCTATGAGGCAGATACTAAAATTGTGATCGGTAGAGTGATATTACATCCTTTTGCGGGATTTACTGGAGGTAGAGAATTGATTCTTCCAGGGATATCAGGTTTAAAGACTATTAGAAATAATCATTCATTGTTAATTAGAGAGGATGCTAGGGCGGGAAACTTAGAGAATAATCCTGTGCATGAAGATATGATGGAAGCTGCATCGAAGGTTGGTGTAGATTTGTGTGTAAGTTTAGGCTTGAATTTTAGAGGGGCACCTCTAAAGATAGTATGTGGAGATTTAGAGAAGTCTTATTACGAGATGGTTAATTATGTTAAAAAGCTGATTTTTGTACCTATAGAGAGAAAGGCGGAAATACTTATTGTGAGTCCTGGAGGAGAAGCTGAAGATTACACCTTATCAAATTCCGTTAAGTCACTCATATATGCTGAAGAAGCCCTAAGGAAGGAAGGCTCAATCCTTCTTACGGCAGAATGCTCTATGGGGTATGGAGATGAGAATTTTTACAGTTGGAGCCAGAAATTCACTGATGTTAAATCTTTGGAGAAGGCTATTAGAAGGAATTATGCACTTGGAGGGGAGTACGCTTATTACTTATCCAAGATTAAGAGTAGGGCTAGAGTACTTCTTGTCTCTGCATTACCAGAAATCTACTCTAAACAAGTCTTCGGGATAGAGACAGTAAGATCGATTAATAAGGGATTGAAGGAAATGCTAGCCCAATTGGGTAGAAGAAGCAAAGTTGCTGTGATTCCCTATGGCAACTCAACTTTACCATTAGTGAATTCTGGAAAAGGAAGAGGCAATTAATCTTTAAATACAATTAATAATTTTAATGAGACAAAACTTCTATAAAGATCTTGGTGATAAAGCGACGGGTAAGTGCGAAGTGAGTATGGAGACGCCGAAAGGAGAATATAAAATTAGGGCATTCCAGGAAGAAGATTTAGAGAGAGTAATTTACATTAATAGTGTCTGTTTGCCTGAACATTACTCCACCTATTTCTATAAAGATCTGTATAGGAGATTTCCAGATACATTCTTGGTTGCTGAGGTGAATGGTGAAGTCGTAGGTTATATTATGTGTAGAATCGAGATTGGTATCTCCAGCTTTAAAATTTTAAGATTAGCCAGAAAGGGACACGTCGTATCAATAGCCGTTCTACCAGAGTATAGAAACAGGGGAATAGGGAAAAACCTCTTGATAAATGCGTTAGATAATATGAAAAAGTATAATGTAAAAGAATGTTATTTAGAGGTTAGAGTATCGAATGATCCAGCTATACAGCTATATAAAAAGCTGGGATTTCAAATTTTAAAGGTTAGTAGAGGATATTATGCAGATGGAGAGGACGCCTATGTCATGTATAAAACGATGACTCACTAGAGTTTTGTGATTATCCCTTTAATTCTTTCTTGATTATTTCAGCCACTTTCCTTCCTGAAAGTAACATCCCACCAAATATAGGCCCCATCCTCGGTGTCTGATGCAACGCCGCTACAGCCATTCCCGCTACATAAAGACCTGGAGCAGCTTCACCTGTTTTTTCCACGATCATTTTTTCCGACTCGGAGATCCACATAGATTTCTCACCTGGCATTATTAAGTTAAGTTCAGGAATTTTTCTCGAGGCTATCGATAGTAATTCTGCGTCGTGTCCTGTGCAGTCTATAACCGCTTTAGCTTTAAAGGCTAATGGATCTACATGTAAACCTGAGATTATTACTGAGGACCACTGCACAACAACCCCCACTATTCTAGCCGTATTGTTTATTAATCGATAAATCAAATCATCAACTGTTACTCCTAATATTATATGTGCACCAGCCTTTATGGCGGCATAAGCAAGTTTAGCCAACATTTCTGAAGAATTAACTAGGTACACACCTTCCTTGTAGGTTTTAAGATTACAGCCAACTTCTCGCAATATTTCATCTGCAGGTGACTGGATAACAAACATGGGTAATTGCATCCCGCCTCCGCCGATTCCACCACCAAAGGATAGTCTTCTCTCGAACACAACTGTCTTTAAGCCAGCCTCAGCTAAGTATCGTGAAGCCGTTAGACCAGCTGGACCCGCACCCACAACTATTACATCAGCCTCAACGAGATCATGCAGATACTCTAAACTTCCCTTTAAGATACCTTGCGTTACAGTTGCTTCATCCACTTCCTTTATTTGAACCACTCTGTCTCACCTATCACAGCGTTTTAAATTCCAGCTAAATATAAAAATTTAACTGATGATAACCACTCTCCCTTTGATCATTTTTCGTATAAAACACATGATTTAATTCCGAATTTTTTTAAACACTTTTAGAATGAAGAAGAATGACACATATAAGCGAATCCTAATAAAAATTTAAAATGATTCGAAGGACTATAGGATAGATCACAGCATATGTATCGATGGAAAAGATTAAATAAAGCAATATTAAAGATGCCTAAAGTTGCTGAGGATGAAATTATAATAAGCACGGATGGGAAGGGGAATCGCCGAGTCTTTTTGGTGCCATTAATGTCAAAAAATATTTTGGTGAAAACATATTATGGGTCGAGCTCTACTAGGATGAAGATAGAAAGGCTATCGGGTTTAAACCAGTGGCTAAAAGAACGAAAGATGCATACCGATTACATTCTTTTGGAATACCCGTGTCTGGAATCGAAAACGAATTCGGTTTTCAAGACGGAAGATACAAGAGATTTTGGAATCCTAAAGAAGAAATGTGGGTCGCTGAGAAAAGTAAATAATTTCATTTTCGCTATGAAGTCCAACTTTATATATAACCATGTTATATGCCTAAAATGCTTGCTGGAAACGCATACTCTCTTAAGAACGGATTGAGAGGAACAATAATGACAAATGAAAAATCCGGAAAAAATACGATACATAAAACTAAAGCGTTAGCCTTATTTTCCGGCGGTTTAGATAGTATGTTAGCTGTAAAATTGATGCTAGAGCAAAATATTGAGATTGAGGCAGTAAATTTCATGACACTATTTTGTCTCTGTGATAGATGCTCAGTAGATAGATTCAGTAAAGAACTGGGAATAAAAGTGCATAAGATATTTCTTGGACAAGAGTTTCTTGATGTGGTTGCTAATCCTCCCCATGGTTATGGGAGCCAGATGAATCCATGTATTGATTGCAGGATATTAATGTTTAAGAAAGCTAAAGAATTAGCTGAGAAGATTGGAGCAGAATTTCTCGTTACAGGTGAAGTTTTAGATGAGAGACCCTTCTCACAAAGGAAGAAAACTATGTTGTTGATTGAACGGGAAGCGGGTTTAGAAGGTAAAATAGTTAGGCCTCTATCAGCTAAGCTTTTACCCATAAGTGAACCTGAAAAGAAGGGATTAGTTGATAGGGAGAAGCTATTGGATATAAAAGGAAGAAGAAGACTGCCTCAAATAGAATTAGCGAAAAGATTTGGAATAAAGGAGTATCCGAATCCTTCAGGCGGTTGTTTACTCACCGATCCCAGATTTGCTCAAAGGCTAAAGGAACACTTGAAATATGTAGGGAAACTTACACTGGAAGACGTTACTTTCTTAAAGATTGGTCGACATTTCAGAATTGATGGTGTGAAGATTATTGTAGGAAGGAATAAGGAAGAGAATATGAAGCTCTTAATGATCTCAAAGAGTCGCGAATTCCCTTATTTGGAGGTTGTTGATTTTAAAGGACCTATCACTCTCTACATTGGAGAGAAGAAAGAAGAAGTAATGCAAAAAGCAGCGTCAATCACTGCAAGATATTCGGATGCTCCAAAAACTTTAGCGGTTAAGGTGCGGTATAAAGATTCTGGAGAGGAAAGAATTATTGTGGTGACAGCGATTAAAGATGAGGAATTGAAGAGGTTAATGGTCTAATATAGTTTGATTTTAAGATACCATTAGTCTATTTAATAGGCTTTTAAGTTAATTTAACTAAAGGAGTTTTCCTTCTTTACGTAGAGACTCGCATAAGCTGCAGAAGCTAGAGAAAGCTTCAACTTCTAAGTCTTCGGTTGCTATGCGTCTCGCTATCTCGCTGGCTACCGATTGAATCTGTGGTAGAATATCCTCAAATTGCTCCACACCTTTATATCCACGTTTTGAATGAATATATTGGCTTATAGCTGCTTGGGTGGTTCCAAGTTTTTCAGCTGTCGCTATCTGTGTAAATTTATACTTATAAATGAGCTCTTTCGCAACCATAGATCTAAAAATGGGTAGGATATACCTTGCAATAATTTCACATGGAGGATACAACTTTCTCTCCAAGTAATATAACAGACTTATAACTTATAAATAAGTTTCTATCAATAAAAAAAGAATGGTGGAAAACTTGAGGTGTCAAGTCTGCGGGAAACTCATTCGAGGAAAACCGATAACTAGGAAGACTTGCTGCGTGAATAAGCTTTACGTATTCTGTTCTGAGGCTTGCATGAGACGATGGGCACAGGGTTGGCTAAAAAGGCAGATGTAGTTAATTAAAACGTGATGTTTTTATTCTTACTAGGAATAAAATAAGGAAAAATATAAATATCAGTTATTTTACCATTAACTATAACTCCGTTATGGGGTGATGTGAACTCAAGAAACATAGCTATATTAAAGCATTAAAGTGCAGGGAGTGCGGTAAAGAATATCCACCAATCAAAATTTACTTCTGTGAGCATTGCTTCGGACCACTAGAAGTGACTTATGACTTAGACGAAATAGATCTTAACAGAAACGCATTTAAGAAGAGGCTTCATTCCCTTTGGCGTTACCGCGAATTTTTACCGATTGAGAATGTGAAAGACATTGTAGATTTAGGTGCAGGTTACACACTGCTTCATAAATGTGAAAGACTGGCCAAGAAGCTTGGAATCAAGAAGCTTTATGTGAAAAATGATACTGTTAATCCCTCCGGTTCCTTTAAAGATAGACCTGCCACTGTAGCGGTTTCTAAAGCGTTGGAGTTTGGATTCAAAGCTGTCGGGTGTGCCTCAACCGGAAACCTCGCTGCAGCTACTGCTGCACAGGCTGCAAAAGCGGAGTTGCCATGTTACGTCTTTGTTCCAGCAAACATAGAGGTAAACAAGATTCTATAGGCAGCAACTTATGGCGCTAAAATTGTTGCTGTCAATGGAACTTATGATGAAGCTAATAGGCTTGCGGCTCAAGCTTCAGAGGAGTACAATCTGGCTTTAGTTAACATAAATGTACGCCCATATTATGTGGAGGGATCAAAGACTTTAGCTTTCGAGGTATGTGAACAGTTGGAATGGAGAGCTCCAGAAAACATCGTTATTCCTATTGGTAGTGGAGCATTGTTATGTGCAATCTGGAGAGGTTTAAGACAGTTCAGAGAGTTCGGATTGATTGATGAGGTAGAAACTAAGATCATCGGTGCTCAACCTGAAGGTTGCTCACCTGTTGTAAATGCCTTTAGATCAAACTCTGATGATGTGTTTCCCATAGAGAAGCCCGAAACGATCGCTAAGAGTTTAGCTATTGGGAACCCGGGGGATGGGATTTATGCTCTTAGGATCATACGTGAATCCGGAGGGGTAGCTGAAGCTGCAACAGACGAGGAGATACTTGACTGCATTAAGCTTTTAGCTAAGTATGAAGGAATCTTCACTGAGCCAGCTGGTGGAGTCACCATCGCCGTTTTAAGGAGACTTATCGAGTCAGGTGAAATCTCGAGGGACGAGGAGGTTGTCTGCTGCGTTACTGGCAGCGGCTTCAAGTCTTCTGAGACTATCTTGAAGACCATTCCAAAATTTGTAGAGATAAATCCTTCACTTGATGAGTTGAAGAAGATAATGAGGTGAAGAGGTAATTATGCGGAGAGTTAAAATAACTTCCCTCGGTGCTCTAGCCAAAATAACAGGCGACAAAAACGTAGAGATTGAAGCTACAACATTAAAGGAAGTCATTAATGCGTTAACTGCAAAATATGGAGAGGAGTTTGAAGATAGAATTTATGAGAAGGAGGGAAAACTAAGAAGGTTCATCAATGTTTACATTAATGGTAGAGATATACGATTCCTGAATTATCTTGATACAAAACTAAAAGAGGGGGACAAAAATCTCCATCATTTCTGCTGTAGGAGGAGGATAAATAAGGAAATTTTTTATTTTTCTTCCTCTCCTCATCTTTGAGGAGATTCTAATGGAGACTAAACCGGACAGAAGGCTAGATTGTTTAGGCCTTTATTGTCCTGAGCCTGTATTCAGAACAAGAATCGAATTAGATAAAATGAATGTGGGGGAAGTTCTGGAAGTTTTAGCTGATGATCCAGCGGCAGAGTCGGATATACGGAGTCTCGTAAAACGTTTAGGGCAAGAATTAATAGAAGTATATAGAGAAGGAAGTTCTGTTCGCATTTTAATTAAAAAGGTGAAGTAGGAGGAGAAAATGAAATGTCTGAAAAGAAGAATATTCTTTATATTCAAACAAGTGGGGCAGATACTCCGGAAAGAACCTATGCTCCATTCATTCTAGCCACTACGGCATCCATGATGGGTATAGACGCAACAATCTATTTCTTGATAAAAGGTGTTACCGTAGTGAAGAAAGGAGAGGCTGAAAAGATTAAATTGGGAAATTTTCCTTCGCTTAAAGAAGTAATTGATCAAGCGATAAAGGCGGGAGTAAAGTTACTTGTATGTGAACAAAGTACTCAACTTTTAGGTCTTTCACGTGGAGATTTCATACCGGAAGCAGAGGTGGTCGGTGCAGCAACCCTTAATGATGTATCTGTCGACGCTGACGCTATCCTTTCTTTTTAGAGTGATGAGGAGTGTCTGTGAAAAAACGCATCTATATGGATCATACTGCGGGTAAACCCGTGGATCCCCGTGTGATAGAAGTCATTTTGCCCTACATGAAGAAGTTTTATGGGAACCCCTCATCAATCCATTCTTTTGGTCAGGAAGTTAAGCAGGCGTTAGAAGAATCGAGAAGCAAAATTGCTAAATTGATCAATGCTGAAAAGAACGAATCGATAATTTTCACTTCAGGCGCCACTGAAAGCAATAATATGGCAATTAAGGGAGTAGCTTTTCGTAATAAAGATCAAGGAAGGCACATTATAACTTCAAGTATTGAGCATATGTCTGTCATTAATTCATGTAAATTCCTTATGAAGATGGGTTTTGAAGTCACATTTCTTCCAGTTGATAAATATGGCTTCGTGAATCTAGAGAGCTTAAGGGAAGAGTTGAGGGATGACACTATACTCGTCTCAATTATGTACGCAAACGGCGAAATAGGAACTGTCCAACCAATAAAGGAGATCAGTGAGATAGTGCATGAAAGAAACACCTATCTACATGTAGATGCTACAGCAGCAAATGGACAATTACCTATAGACGTGATTAAGGAAGGTATAGATCTGCTCACACTCTCTTCTAATGACATGTATGGACCTAGAGGTGTAGGTGCACTCTATGTTAAACCTCACACGCGTATAGAACCAATAATACATGGCGGAGGGCAAGAGCGAGGATTGAGATCAGGTACTGAAAATTTACCGGGTATAGTTGGGTTTGGGGAAGCCGCGGAGATAGCTAGGAAAGAGATGGGAGTTGAAAGTGAAAGATTAAGGAGGCTTCGAGATAAGCTTATCAAAGGCTTAATTGATCCCATTCCATATTCGTTCTTGAATGGGCATCCAACAAAGCGGTTGCCCGACAATGCCTCAGTGAGGTACAGCTTCATAGAGGGGGAGTCCTTAGTATTAAGTTTAGATATGATGGGAGTCGCAGCATCTTCAGGTTCGGCGTGTACCGCGAAGACTTTGGAGCCATCACATGTACTTAGAGCCATCGGGTTGAAACATGAAGAGGCGCATGGCTCACTACTATTTACTTTAGGTAAGCAAAACACTGAAGAGGAAGTAGATTATGTAATAAGTATAATGCCAGATATAGTGAAGAGGTTGAGAAGGATGTCTCCTTTGACTCCTAAGGAGCTGATTGAGTGATGTATAGCGAAAAAGTGATGGAGCACTTCAGAAACCCGCGCAATATGGGTGAGATTCCAGATGCTGATGGCGTAGGTACTGTTGGAAATCCGGTCTGTGGGGATATGATGACAATTTACATTAAGGTTAAGGATAACCGAATAGCGGATATTAAGTTTAAGACTTTCGGTTGTGGAGCGGCGATTGCGACAAGCAGTATGATAACTGAGTTGGCGAAGGGAAAGACGTTAGAGGAGGCTATGAAGATAACTCGGGCAGATGTTGCTGACGCATTAGATGGTCTACCACCCATCAAGATGCACTGCTCAAATCTGGCAGCAGATGCCTTACATGCCGCAATAAAGGATTACTACAACAGAAGGGGAATAAAAAAGGAGGTGAAAGAATGAAGCTAGAGTTTATCCGATGTAAGTTTTGTAGAACAGATATTCCATCAAAATTGTGCCAACTGACAACTCACAGCATGGAAACCGGTGAGAAAAAACTTGTCTTTTGTTGTGCGCGACACGCCCAAGAGTATATTCAAAGGGAGACAGAATCTGAGGGTACTTCTTAATTTTTGTTAGGGAGTCGCGTAAAATGGTTAATCTTTTAGATCCATTAGTTGTAAGAGGATTGACGCTTAGGAACAGGATTGTAATGCCGCCTATGCATACAGGCTTAGCTACTTCTGAAGGAGCTGTAACTGAAGAATTAATTAAACATTATACACGACGAGCTAAAGCTTTAGGACTATTAATAGTGGAGCATAGTTACATTACGCTCAATGGAAAGCTCAGTGAGAAGCAGCTGGGAATATATGATGACTCCTTAATTCCGGGATTGAGAAGACTATGTGACGGTATCCACGCCGCCGGTACGCCAGCTGTAATACAGATCAACCATGCTGGTGGAAGTGCTAGTATGGAGATTACTGGTACGATTCCTGTTGCTCCATCACCTTATGGAGCCGCCAGAATGCTAGAGAAGAGTGAAATTGAGGATTTGGTTGAAGCATTTACTTTATCGGCTGGAAGAGCAATGCGGGCTGGTTTTGACGGTGTTGAGATTCATGGGGCACATGGATTTCTACTTAACCAATTCTTTTCTCCCTTAACTAATAAACGTCGAGACGAGTATGGAGGGTCTCTTGAAGGTAGGATACGTTTTCCTCTTGAAGTTGTAAGAAGAGTTAGAGAAAGAATCGGGGGAAAGCTTCTACTTTATCGTTTAGGTTCAGATGATCTACACCCTGAAGGGACTAAAATCGAGGATTCTAGAAAGTTCGCTGTTAAGCTGGAGGAAGCAGGAGTTGACATAATCGATGTTTCTGGAGGTTTATGCGGGGGCAGACCTCCTCAAATTCAACATAAACAAGGCTTCTTCATTCCTC
>CAZHYI010000010.1:0-2389 GCA_964536595.1 uncultured Candidatus Bathyarchaeia archaeon | reverse complement strand
TCAAGCGAAGAAAATTAAGGAAGTTGTGAATGTACCCGTTATTGGTGTGGGAGGAATTAGAGATCCGAAATATGCAGATAAAGTCGTACGTGAGAGATGCGTCGACTTAGTGGCTGTAGGAAGGGCATTGTTGGAGGATGCGGACTGGGCTGTTAAGGCAATTGAAGCTCTTAGAGCATATAGATGTGACTAGAAAAGCAGTGATGGGTAGATCCGTAAATATTTCTCATGGATTTCGTAAAGTTAATATTTCGAGATGTAGTTATAACAATGTTATTTGGAGAGGTCTGAATGGTTAAAGATGAAATCAAGAAGCTTTCGGAAGAGGAGCTTGAATTCTATTCACGCCAGATAGTTCTTCCAGAGATAGGTACAATGGACAATTAAAACTTAAAAATGCTAAAGTCTGTATAGTTGGTCTGGGAGGACTCGGATCACCAGCAGCTCTACAGTTAGCCGCTATAGGCGTAGGCCACCTTCGCCTGGTTGATCGTGACGTAGTTGAACTTTCGAACCTTCAAAGACAGCACCTTTACGGCGTAAATTTTTTGGGATACCCAAAAGTTGAGGTTGCAGCTAAAAGACTGAATGAGTTAAACCCTAACATAGAGATAGAACCTCTACCTGTATCAGTAAATGAAAGCAACGCTGAAGAGATAATTAAGGATGTAGACGTGGTAGTGGACGGTTTAGATCGTATGACACCTCGCTACGCACTGAAT
This sequence comes from uncultured Candidatus Bathyarchaeia archaeon, assembly GCA_964536595.1. GTDB lineage: Archaea > Thermoproteota > Bathyarchaeia > Bathyarchaeales > B24-2 > CAZHYI01. Next base: position 1,667 of record CAZHYI010000010.1, on the reverse strand, counting down.
AGAGCATGTCAGAAGACCGGGACACCCTACATCTTCGGTGCAGCAATAATGACCTTCGGCAATGTATCCACACTAATCCCGGGTAAAACACCCTGTCTCGAATGCTTCCAAGGAAACTTGGAGGATGATATGTTACCGACATGCGCTGTGGTCGGCGTTCATCCCTCAATTCTGAGTATTATAGCAAGCATAGAGGTTTCTGAAGCTGTGAAAATAATTTTGGGAGATGAACCCTATCTTGCTGGAAAAATACTTCATTGTGATGTCGGGAACATGAAGTTTGAAGAGGTGAATATAGCAAAGGTGGAGAGTTGCCCAGTATGTGGCTCAAAACCCTCTGGAAGCCCGATGCCGCTGAAACGTAAATTGGTTACGGAGATTTGTGGAAGGGAAGGTAAAAGAGTCTTTGTAGTTGAACCTAAGAATAATCTTGAGCTGGACATGAAGAAGTTATATTTAGTCCTTGAGAAGTCAGGATTCAGGGTTAAAGTTAATGCTGCTCTTGGCATAACATTTGATGGGAAAGGTATGGGTACAGTTAGTATCCTTAAGAGTGGCGTAATGGTAGTGGAGGGTTTGAATAGTGAGAAAGAAGCTTACGATTTTTATCGTGAAATCATAATAGATAAATTAGGTATTTCCTCTTCAAGGATTGAATAGAGCTAAGACACTATGAAGAAGAGATCGCAACCACTTCTTCTTTCACTCTGACAAACTTACTCTTCTTTGATCTCCAAAGCGAAGTCTCTCTCTTATAAACCTCTATTAAACCTTTACGAATAAGGTTCGGTATTGCGCCTCCCATTTTAGGGGGAATATCTGAAGTTTTGATTTCCCCTCTCTTCTTGATGAACTCATAAACTTCCCTCTCAAATCTGGTTAAATTCACGTGAGTTAAAGCTTTCACCCCACATTAAATTCGATCTTTTCATTTAATAAAAGATGAAAAATATAAATAATTAAATTTCATCTTCAGACCTTCCGAATGATTCTTTGAGTCTATCTCACTCTTTATTTTTTAATGTTCCACCTCTATGTTATTTACTTATATTTTCCGCTAAATTGTAATATAATAAATATGCCCCTACCGCTATGAGAATTATACCACTGAGTCTGTTAAGTAACGGCGTTGCCTTCACCATACTTTCCAGTATCCAACCTTTAGCTCTCGCAACAAGAAATGTAATTATAACCAATGGGAAACTCATCCCCACCGCGTAGGAGAAAATCATGATAAAACCTTGAAGTAAGCTGCCTACAGTTATAGCATAAAACAATACGGAAAGAAATATAGGTGCGGAGCAGCTTAGGAGGGCTAAGCCATAAACAATGCCGTAAAGAAAGATGCTGAAGACACCTTTTCTTTTGGGAGCCCTTAGAAACGGGAAGAAAGCGGGAATCCTAACCTCAACCATTACTATGAAACCTAAAATAATTATAATTGTTCCAGCCAAAAAGTGGAGTAAAGGAATATAATTGGATATGAGACCTCCAATTAGAGAAGCAAATACACCGATTATAGAGAAGGTTGTGAGGAGACCTAAAGTACATATGACTCCGCTACTGAGTGCTCTATCTAAGGGCGCCTTTGAGCGGAGATAGTAGGATATGTAACCTATAAACATCGGAAAGCCGCAAGGAGAAAAAATTGCAAATACGCCTGCAGT
>CAZHYI010000009.1:0-14600 GCA_964536595.1 uncultured Candidatus Bathyarchaeia archaeon | reverse complement strand
AAATCTAGATTGGAAATTATGTGACGTCACACATGTGATCACATCGTGATCTTATAAATGTGATGTTACATTACATCATATCACATCACATTTAATTTAGTTCATAAGTTGCTATTTTAAAAATCCAGGTTCATCTAAAAAACGCTCACCACAATCGGTGAAAAGCGCTGTATATATCTTCATAATATGTAGAGGTATGTAATCATATTAAAAAATATAATAAATTTTTGGGAAATATGTAATTTCTGTATACAAAAATGTATCCTATAGAGAAGTGATTGAGATGGAGAGTTATATAAAGGAGAAAAAAGTTCAATCTTTCATAAAAGAGGTTTTTAAAGATCCTATCGTAAAAAACTTACTGAATAATAGTAATTTAACAAAAAAACAATTAGAAACATTCTTGATTGATATATTAGCCGAAAATTTTCTTGATAATAAAGTTACTTACGAAGAAAAGGCCGCTTTAAGAATTTCAAGGAAAAAAATTACCCGCGGCTCTTTTAATCGAAGCCTGCGGCAAGCGAGAAGGAATCTAATTAAGTCAATTTATACAATAATGCTTTTAGGGTATCTAGGAATCCTTGATGAAATAAATATCTATCCGTATATTGAAGTAGCAAATAAAATTAAAGACTTCAAGATGAAGTATCAGGATATTTTGGAGAAGAATGAGTTAGATAGTCAGGAATTAAAGGTTCTAAGACTTTTACAGGAAAATTTGGAGAATTTAATTGGAAAACTCTCTGATGTGAAAGTTATTAGTAGATTTAGTGATGTCACATAAATATTGTTTTTCTACTTCTATTTTTTAAATTAAGGCAAAATTTAAATCTTTAAATGTCACATATTATGTGATGTCACATTAAAATAATTTAAGGGATGTTGGATGGAAGCGTTTTTACTTTTATGTTTCGCCCTTATAGTAATATCCTCAATAATCCTGTTTGTGGAGAGCCTAAGAATTAAAAAATTGACTTTAGAATACGATAAGTCTAAAAATTTATTGAAAGATATAATCTTCAGTTTTAATGATCAATTAAGGCTTAATGAGAATGAAGTGAAGAATCTTAAAGAGAAGATCTTAGAATTGGTTAAAGATAAAGATGAAGTCTTAACTACGCTTAAGTCCTATGAAGAAGCGGTCTTAAAGATACCTAAAGATCTTCAGGAATATAATTCCTTTAAAGAAAAAATAATTCAGGAATTAGAATCTCTTAAAGACTCTCTTCATTCTTTGAGAGAAAAATATGATTCGTTAGAGACTAGAATTCCTGAAATATTCAAGTCTGAAGGAGAGTTAGAGCGGAAGGTTGTTGAGAGCGGCATCTTAGTAACTCGTGAAGGAGTGCTTGGGTCTTTAAATGAGACTGAAATTAACGTTCTGAAGTTTCTAGCCGAGGAGGGTGAAAAGACAGCTAACCAGATAAGGGATAGGTTTAAACTTTCTAGGGAGCATAGCTCTAGACTTCTGAAAAAACTGTATGAGAGAGGATATTTAGAAAGGAGTACAAGAGGAAAGCCTTACCTTTATGGAATTAAAAGAGAGATGAAGGAATTTTTAGAAAATATGTAATTAGAAATTTAAGCCGCTACCGACTTTTACAAGTTTAGTGTTCACTTTAAATCTCTTTATCCGGCCTTCACGTTCACTAATTAGAAGGCCATAATTGGACATTCGAGTAAGGTAGGTTGAGACTGTGCTAAGACTGATCGGAGTGTTAAATTCCTTCTCATAAATTAACTGTAAATCTTTAGATGTAAACCAAATAAACGGAAAATGTTTCTCAATCAACAACTTCAATTTATCAATCTTACTTAACCTATTAATCTGATCCTTCGGAACCACTTGAGTTTCAGGTAAACCTGAAAGTAAATCTACAAGATCTAAGAGCTTAGTCGCCTTCTCTCTAGTAACCCTTCCCTCAAACGTAATAGTATACCTATTACCCTCCTCATCCATCAGCTCTATCTTAAGTTTTCTAGCAGGCACAGAGCTTCCTCTCGATTAAAATAGTATTCACTTATTCACATGTAAATTTTTTGCTGTTAATAGAAAAACTAAAAATGAAGAAAAAAGGGACTTTTTACCTAAAAAAGGGAAAATAAGAAAAAACAAAATCACATTTTTTAACATTATAAATTTATGATTGAGAAATATAATTTTAGAAATAAGTTTTATTTATTAAGAAATGAAGAAATCTTCTAAATAAAAGAGAAATGAATGTAATTTACCGATATTTTTAGTATTTGATGGAAAATTAGTTTATAATTTTTTTCTGTTAACAATTAATTAACAATGATGTAAAGAGGAAAATTGGGGAAAATATTGTTTGAAGTTCAAAGAAATAGAAAATAGGTATGAAAGACTAAAAAATGGGTGCGCACCCCCCTCCATTTCCACTGGAAGTGGTAAAGGTATAATTGGTGTAGATATCTTGATGTAAAATTTTCTTCTAAAAAAATTTAAAATTTATTTTTAGAAATAGATAGAAAAAACTTATAAAATTTTAAAGAATAACCGTACAGAGTATTTCCTTCTTAAAGAAGGAACACAAGAACTTCTCTTATTTACAAGTATTTCCATAGGAAATTGAGGGGTGTGTCTCAAAGTTTTTTCTACTCTTCTTAAGAATTGTGTACGGTATCTCTTATTTTTCTCCTTTAAGATCTATCCATGGGAGGGATAGCAGAGGTACATGAGTGCTAAAAATACGTTGGAGGAAGTATTCCATAAATTTCTTGAAAATGATTCTATATTTAGAGATAGGTCTGTCCTTACACATGATTTTATCCCTCGACATTTCCCTCATAGAGATTTTCAAATAAGAACTTTAGGTGAAATTTTAGCTCCTGCTTTAAAGGGTTTTAAACCCTCAAATCTTTTTATATACGGTAAGACTGGGACTGGTAAGACAGCTGTTATACGTTATGTATTAAATATATTGGAGAAAGAGGCGAGAAAGTTAGGTTCTCCTACAGTGACTTGTTATGTTAATTGTAGACTTATCGGTAGTGAATACAAAATTTATACACAATTTTGTAAAAATCTTGGGTATAAAGTTCCATTTACAGGCCTTTCCTTAAGTGAACTTTTCAGTCGTTTCAGCAGTTATCTTGACGAGAGCCGCTCAATATTCATTGTTGTTTTAGACGAGATTGACGCCTTAGTAAAATCAAAGGGTGATAATCTTCTTTATCATTTAACAAGAATTAATGAGACGCTTAATTTTAGTAAGGTTTCAATTATAGGGATTTCCAATGACCTTAAACTTAAAGAATCTTTAGATCCGAGAATTTTAAGCTCCTTAAGTGAGGAGGAAGTAATATTCAATCCCTATAATGCTGCTGAATTAAAGGATATATTAGTTGAAAGGGCAGAGATGGCCTTTAAAGAAAGTGTGATCGATGAAGGAACAATAGCTTTGTGTGCAGCTTTAGCCGCTTCAGAGCATGGGGACGCTAGAAGGGCCTTAGATCTCTTAAGAATAGCTGGGGAACTGGCGGAGAGAGAGGGATCTAATACTATTGAGGAGAGGCATATCAGAAGAGCTGAAAGAAAGATTGAGAGGGATCGTGTTATTGAGGCTATCTCTAGCCTCCCATTACACTCCAAACTTATTATTTTCAGCTTATATTTACGGGAGAGAAAGCTCCATCAACATTCCATTACTGGAGAGATCTTTAATGTGTATAAGAATGTGTGCTCTAAGTTGGGAATAAACCCGCTGACTCAAAGGAGAATAAGCGGCTTAATCAACGAACTGGATATTATAGGGCTCCTGAATGCTCAAGTCACGAGTTTCGGGAGGTACGGGAGGAGTAAAAAGATAAAGCTTAACATCGATGAAGATATAATTCTAAAGGTCTTCTCTATGGATGAAAGATTATCCACCCTTTTGAATAGTAAATTGGATAGTATCTATAAATTTAAATGAGAAAGAACTGAAGTGTCATTAATGAGTGAATCAACACTTCGTGAATGTGTAAAATATGCTTTATCAAAGGGTTATCAAATTGACGGGGAAGCCTTTAACCTACTAAAGGAATTCTCAAAATTTAAGGATCCAATCTCAATGATTGATGAGGCTCTGCAATGGTTGAGGAAGAATGATGAAAAAAGCTTCATAATCAGTAAGGATGTGTTGAAGAAGATTTTTACATCTCTTATTGAAGATGTTCAGAAAAAGAAAATTACTAGTTTGGAGCCGCTGTACTCAAAAACTATAGAGTCTCGCATCCAAATTTTAAATGATCCGTCAACAAAAATTAAAACTTCAAGTTCACTAGAAAGCTACATTAATTATTTTGTTAGTCGCTTCAAGAAGTTGAGAAAGATATTACGGTCACGTGCTGATGTGAGAGAAGTTATACAGATTTCGCAGATTCCTAGACTTCCGATTAATCATAAAGCTAAATTGATAGGTATGGTTTCAGAGAAGCGGGAACATAAAGGGTCGATTTATATTACTGTTGAGGATCCGTCTGGTCAGGTTAGATTAGGAGTTTTTAGCAGTTCGGATAGAGAGTTAATTGATAAAGTTAGAAAATTAATGTTAGATCAGGTTGTGTGTATAGAGTTTGAGAAATATAGTGAGAGAATTTTACGAGTTGAAGACATAATTTTTCCAGACATTCCGAATAAGAAGGTTAAGCGATCCGATGAGGATGTATGGGTGGCATTAGTTTCAGATCTTCATATTGGAAGTAGAAACTTTATGAGAGAAGAGTTTGAGAATTTCATTCTTTGGTTATCTGGGAAATATGATAGTGTGTTGACTCAAGAGATTTCGGGAAGGGTGAAATATTTACTTATAGCGGGAGACTTGGTTGATGGTATAGGGATTTATCCTAATCAAGAGGAAGAGTTGGAAATATTAGATATAGTTGAACAGTACGATTTAGCCGCTGAATTGCTGGCTCATATACCAGAGTGGATAGATATTGTTATTATACCTGGGAATCATGATGCCTCAAGAAAAGCGCTTCCTCAACCAGCTATTCCGAGAAAATATGCTGGGAAGCTTTATAATCTAAGAAATGTTCATTGCTTCGGAAATCCGTGTTACTTAAGTTTGCATGGAATTGAAGTCTTAATGTTTCATGGGCGAAGTTTAGATGATGTGATATCCTCCATACCTAACTTCAGTTTTGACACTCCGGAGTTAGCTATGAAGCTCCTTCTGCAAGCTAGACATTTAGCTCCCATTTATGGTCAGAGAACCCCTATAGCGCCTGAAGAAGAGGACTACCTCATTATTGATAAGGTTCCTGAAATTTTTCATGCAGGACATGTACATGTATCTAAACATACTATTTATCGAGGAACGCATATTGTCAACTCTGGGACTTGGCAGAAACAGACTAAATTTCAAAGAATGATGGGCCTTTCCCCTACTCCAGGCATAATAACCCTTTTAAACTTGAAGACTTTCCAAACCGTCACATTAGATTTTAAAGAGATTTAAAGAATATCACTTAACTCCACGTTGAGTCTTCTTACAACATCCATTATTTGGTTCCAGGTCTTATCCTCAATGAAGATTCCTTCCTTTAGCCGCTTAGTCTCCTCCTTGCATTCTGGTTCTCCAGGAATAAGGACTTCACTGAATCCGGGAGCTAGCTTTGAAGATTTAAGATCCTTAATGAGTTTGTCTACTTTCTCCTTGAATCTATCGATAGATGTGAAACTTGAGATCTTAATAGCCATCATAAATACTCCGTTACTGTCTCTGGCTTCATGGGGATCGCTGCATCCAGCTTCAGAGAGCGCTCCAGAAAGGACATCTACAACTATTGAGAGTCCGTATCCTTTGTATCCGACTATACCGCCAAAGGGTAGCAATGAGCCTTTAGGCGGATAAAATAAAACTTTAGGATCGGTTGTTGGGTTGCCATTAGCGTCTATCAGCCATCCTTCCGGAGTTCTTTCTCCACGATTAAGTTTAACTTTAACTTTACCTGCTGAAACTACGCTTGTGGCGAAATCCACAATTATAGGGTTCTCTTTTCCTGCGGGTATTGCGAAGCATAGAGGGTTAGTACTAAGTATCGGAGTGCACCCTCCCCATGGAGCAACGTGAGGGTTCGCTCCCCCATCATTCACCGTGACAACACCTATCATATCATGCTTAATCGCCATTGTGGCGTAATCAGCCAGTCTTCCAACGTGATTACAATTGAATGCACAAACTATACCGACAGAATTTTCCTCCGCCTTTCTAATAGCAATCTCCATCCCCTTAGTAGCAACAACCTGTCCAAAACCCCAATTACCATCAATAAGAGCCGTTGTTCCAGTCTCTCTAACCACTCTTATCTCAGCATTTACCCTAATCTCTCCATTCTGAATCCTCTCTACATACTGAGGTATCCTAATGACGCCGTGAGAATCGTGACCAGCAAGATTAGACTTCACCAACATCTCGGCAACAACTTCAGCTTCATAATCACTGGCGCCAGCGGCTCGGAAAATTCTGAAACTGAGTTCTTTAAGCTTTTCAGCTGTAATTATAGGCATATTTAACTCCCTCTAATTAATTTGAGAATATGCGTATTTAAGTCATTTTTATAAATTGCATTAGGACAAATTACATTTTACTAGCTTTGCTTGAGGGATAGGTATGGAAGAAGATCTTGTTGTAGAGACTGTAAAAAAGTATACTTATGGTACATGGAGGTTTCAGAAGGATTGGAAGCCACTTCATATAGTTGATGTTAAAGGTTGCTACTTCTATGATGTTAATGGGAAGGAATACTTAGATTTTTCATCTCAGTTAGTCTGCTCCAATCTTGGACATAAGAATGAAGCTGTAATCGGAGCTATTTGTGAACAGGCGAAGAAGCTTGCATATATAGGTCCCGCTTTCGCTTGTGATGTGAGGGCTAAGTTAAATGAGGAATTGTTAGAGGTACTTCCTAAGGGTCTAGAGAAGTTTTTCTTCTCCACTTCTGGGACAGAGGCTAATGAAGCCGCTATAAAGATTAGTAGAATGTATACTGGTAGATACAAGATAATATCTCGTTACCGTTCCTACCACGGTTCAACAGCAGGCTCCATTGCTTTGACAGGTGATCCGAGGAGATGGGCTGTTGAGCCTGCTGGAAAGATTCCTGGGGTTATATTTGCACCTGACACTTACTGTTATAGATGCCCATTCATGCTTGATTATCCTGAGTGTGGAGTCGCGTGTGTAGAGTATGTGGAGTACATGATAAAGAATGAGGGTAATGTTGGAGCTGTCTTTATTGAGCCTGTGGTTGGGACAAATGGTGTGATAGTTCCTCCAAAGGAGTATTTCCCACGCTTGAGAAGATTGACTGAGGAATATGATGTGCTTTTAATAACTGATGAAGTTATGAGTGGTTGGGGTCGTACTGGCCGATGGTTCGCTGTTGATCATTGGGGTATAAAGCCCGACATTCTCACTACAGCTAAAGGAATCACCTCCGCCTACATCCCTCTAGGCCTAACCGCCACAACAAAGAAGATAGCTGATTACTTCGAGGAGCACTACTTCGCTCACGGCCACACTTATGCGGCTCACCCCTTGACTTTGGCTCCTGCCATAGCGGCTATTAATGAGTATAAGCGGTTAGGATTAATTGAGAAATCCGAAAGATTAGGAAAGTATTTGGGGAAGCGGCTGAGTGAAATTGGGGAGAAGCACTCTTCAGTAGGTGATGTTAGAGGGTTAGGATTGTTCTGGACTATAGAACTCACGAAGAACAGACGTAAAAAGGAGCCTTTCAATACGAGAGAAGATAAGATCTCGGGTAAGACTTTGATGGTTGACGTATTAAGTTCGGAATTGATGAAGAGGGGACTTTACTTGATAGGATGGATCAACCACTTCCTAATAGCTCCACCACTGATAATAACTCAAGAGGAAATAGACAAGGCTCTCAACATGATTGATGAAGTTCTAAAAATCTCAGATAAGGAAGTAGAGTCCTCTTAAGTTTCTATTGAACGTCTACACAAAAAATATATTAAATCTAGTCTGGCTTTACAACACTGAAGATAAACTCGATTTGTGAGCTATGGAGGAGAACTGAATGTTAGTTGATAAGTATGAAGTCCCAAAGGATCTTTACTACTCAAAGGAGCATGAGTGGGCTCGTCTGGACGATGATTATGTTACGGTTGGAATAACTGATTATGCACAAAAATCGCTTCATGAGATAGTGTATGTAGAACTTCCAGAAGTAGGCGCCCAGGTTAAACAGATGGAGATGTTTGGAACTGTGGAGTCAGTAAAAGCAGTTTCAGATATTTATTCGCCTATTTCCGGCATTATAATAGAGGTTAATGAAGTGCTCATCGATAAGCCTGAGATTTTGAATATAGATCCTTATGATGAGGGGTGGATCGCTAAAATTAAGCCTAGAAGACTGAAGGAGGATCTTAAGAATCTGATGAATTATGAGGAGTATATTCAGTATCTCCAAACTCTAGAGAAATAAATTCTCCTTATTCAACTTTAAAAATCGCTTCTTCTCTGTAGTCTGAAATCACTCTTATAAATCCTCTAAAGGAAGAGTCCACATCCGGGTCTCCCGTGTCCACTCTAAGGGAACTTAACTCCCTCAATTTCCCTTTGGTTGCTATAACGATCACGTTCTCAACTCCAACAGCCTTTATAACCCTACTACTTATTTGCAGATTCCCTCTTCCAAATATGAATCCCTGCCCACCTATCGGCGAAACGATGATTTTCGCTTCTTTCCCTTTAATCGCATCAAGTATTTGTTTCTCATTCACATCTCTCGCAACGAGTTTTCTATTAAAAACCAAATCGACACCCATCAAAGTTTTATTTTCCCCTAGAAGGTTAAGTATTTCACGTGTTGTGGTGCCAGGACCTATAATGTAGAGGACATTATCTCTCATCTCTTCTACAATGTATTTTGCTATTCCTTTCTGGTTCGCCACTTCATCATCGAGGGTTGGACTAACCGCCTTAACTCCCTGAATCAACTTAGGCTCGTAAGGTGTTAACATATATCCATAAAGCTTAATTTTGAGTTGATTCTGTCTAATAGCCTCCTCATCAGCGTCAAGAACCTCCATCTCTCTAACAGGTAATCCTTCAATTAGGAATTTTATAGCCACTTTAGCTGCAGAGGAGGGATTGACTGAAAAGACGCCACTGTACATTTTAACTCCTGAAGGCACACCAAGTACCGGTACATTCATATCTATAGCGTCGCATAGGTCTCTCGCTGTCCCATCACCTCCACAAAAAACAAGTAAATCTATCCCCTTCTTCAGCATCTCTGAAGCGGCTTCCTTTGTATCATCAGCTGAGGTTCGCTCTTTTCTTTCTCCTATAACGATTGGTTCATATCCGCAATTCAAAGCTTCATCTTGCCCCATCAATCCCGCTCCAGTATAGAGCTTGATTTGATCCTTTAGTCCTTTCATTTCCAGAAGAAAGAGTTCTCCTCTCCTTGGAGCTATGGGTTCCGCCCCCATCTTCAAGGCTTTAACTAAAGTTTCTTCCCCATCTGTGCCTTTTAACCCTACTGAGCCACCCATACCTGCTATGGGGTTAATTATGAACCCTAAAGTGTACGACTTAGTCATTATGCCTCTCCAAACTATAGGTTAGAATGACTTAAATTAACATTACAAACTTAAAAATTAGCTTATGTACGTCATTCTGTCTCTTCGTCCCCTCTCCATCTCATATAGATAGTGTTCTCTCCGCTCCTCTATCTGCTTCATCTTCTCCATAGCGTCCTTAACCCTCTGGATTTCTTCATCTATTTTACTTAAGTCTACCCTTAACTCTAACATTTCAGTTAATACTGTCAGAATTTGTTTAGCCGCTTCAGGATCGGGCATATATCCTTTAGTTTTAGCTAGCAGGCACATAGCTCTAAGGCCCTTCAGCTTTGCTAAGCCAATCAATAAACCAGCCATACCCACTATTGGATTTCCCTCTGGACTCTGTTCTGCTCCAGCACTCTGAGCTAACTCAGCCAATTCTGGTTCCGTCGCGACAACTACAACATTAGGGTTCTTTTGATCTATTGCGCGGTAACCTCCAAGTGCTATGGCTATAGCCACCTTGAATTTAGAAACGTAATCAATTATTCTAGAAGTGACTTCATATTGCCCATCGGTGGTTTGAGCTTGCACATCACCGGTGACTAGGATTAAATCATGCTTTCCGTTTTGGTTTTTCCAATAGAAGAATTGGCCACTTAAAAGTCTAGCTACGCCGTTCTCATCCACCAATACGTAATGCGGAAAATATGGAGAGTAAAGTTCAGCCATCTTTTCCGCTTTTAGTTCCTCAATTAAAAATCGAACTGCGATTCTTCCTATTTCACCTAAACCTGGGAAACCCTTAATTAAGACTGGATTCTTCAGTTTTGGACATACCAGCTCTTTTATGACTGTTCTCTCCAATTTTCATCGCCAACCTATAGCTTATATATTTATCATCCGGGGAAAACTTTGGTGGATGAGGAATCTTTAATTTACCGCCGCAATGTGGACAATTATCCGTACGAAGCGTATATCGCCCACAATTTACGCATTTCCTCATTAACCAGACCATTACTTTTCCCTTTTAAAGGAGCCGTACCCTCCCTTCTCTTTAATGGTGTTAAGGACAGCTTCACCGGCTTCCTTTAAAGCTTTTTCTGCTGATTGGTAATCTCTAGCTGTAACTTCAATTCGGTATCTAGGAGGTGAAACCACATAAACCTTTATTTTTACTCCTTTCCTCCTAATCTTTTCAGCTGATAATAATGCTTCCTTAATCACCTTCACTCCATCGGGCTTCATGCTTTTAAGCTCTGCGATTCCAGTTATCTTAACTGAGGGAAGCTTAATTTTTTCCTTAACAACTTCAAACACTACTTCTGCAAGTTCTTTAGGAATGTTCAATTTATGTAGAACAGTTATTCCTTCCTTAACGACTTCCTCAAATCCTGTATAAAGATTTCCATACTTTTTAACTAGAGGCTCCTCAACTTCAGCTCTAACCTTTTCTGGGGGAATGTCTAGCCTCTTAGAGACGCTGTTTAATATGCTTTGAGCTTTCCTATCAAGATTCCAAGCTAAAAGCTTCTCTATTCTCTCTCTCTTTGACACTCTTCTTAAGGAAAGATCTATCTGGTTTCTCTCAATATTTACTCTTAAAACCTTAAGCACCGTCTTCTGTCCTTCACGAATATAATCCTTTATATTTCTGATCCATGAGGAAGAGATCTCTGAGATATGTAGAAATCCTTCTTTGCCATACTCATCAAGTGTTACGTAGGCCCCATACTCAGTTATCCTATCTATTGTCGCAATCACTAAATCTCCGACTTCTGGGAATTTATCTTGCGATATAGTCGACACCAACCCTATAATATGATTCCTTTAAAGAGTTAATTACTTTCCTATTCGATTTGGAGAATGAGGGTAAATTAACTTTACTCTAATTCTTCCAGAATCTCCCCCTTTATACTTGCCTTACCTCCTCTCGGTTCGGCTAAGGTAGCTCCACAAATATTACAATGAACAATTATGGTTGCATGATCAAAAACTATCTGTTCATTTCCGCAATCAGGGCATTTAACTCTCAAAAACTTGCTTCTTGGTCTTGGAATAAGTTTTTCCCATTCACTCATATAGACGCCTCCCTACTCAATCACTAACTTTCTAAGCCTAATTCCTTCTTTATGTCGAGTATAACTACAGACTTGGCACTTAATTTTTAGAGTCTGCTTCTTTGTGGTCTTAGAAAATTTCCTTTGAAGCGGGTACTTCTGCCCTCCATACCCTCTCTTCTCACGTTCATGTCTCCGTTCACCAAGGGCAAGCGCTCTTCTCTTTCCAGCCTTATATAGAGTAACAGTATGCTCAGTATGCTTATTGCATCTGGGGCAGTATGTTTTGATTGTTTTCGGTACTCTCATTTCGTTTCCACTTTTATTGCTGCACCTTGTTTTATAAGTATTCTGGCATTTTCCACTGGAAGCGTAGCTATATCTTCAGGCTTGAATGGCCCATAAGTTTTCAAGTCAGAACCGACAATTGCCGGAACCTCCTTTAGAAACCGAACTAAAAGGTATCTCCGTTCAGTATCTCTCTCCCATCTATAAACTCCATCTAAAATTCTGCTTACGAAGGAATCGAAAGCTTCTTTCCCATCAATCAATTGAGTATAAAAGCTCTTCTCCTCGCTCGTTAATGCCTCCTCATTAACCTCCCCTTCGACCAGTAGTCTCCTATAAAGCTTTCTCCACCTCAACCTAACGATTTCTCTACTCATCTTCCGCACATTATTCAACTCTAAATTTAGAAGGTGAGCTTTAACGCTGCTCGCATCAAGCATCTTCTTTTCATCCAGAATCCTCTTGACATACCTTGCTAATTCCACATAAAAATCGTTAGGTAAGACTTGAATCTCAGTATTTTCCATTTCCCTTTCCCAGAACCTATAAAGCTCATCATAAATCATGCTTGCTCCAACCTCGCCATACCTTTACAAATTAGTAAAATCGCAGCCGCCTTTGGAAGCTCGGCTTTACAATCTTTGAATGGACCAAAAACTTGGTTCTTAAGAATGAATTTCGGGGCCTTCGGGATATACACTTTAATCTCTTCCTCATCAAATACTACAGCATCATTAAATGGATTGAACTCTTCTAGGTTATGTATAGGAATCTGCTTTTTAATGAATCCTGTTTTGCTATGAAGAGTTCCTCCCATCCTAATTAATCGATGTGTGTCGGTTGTGACGACTGAATCTACATTAACAGCTTGGCTCTTTATGGCTCCCTCCACTATTCTGCTCCAAGTTCTTAAACCGACTCCGCCTATTAAGCCCCACGGTCCCTTACCTTTCCACCGATCAAGAATCTTTTCTCTCTTCTCAATGATTGAGGAAACCGCTCTTTTTCTTAACCCTAACTTTAATAGTTCCTCCTCCAGGTTTTTCTTAAGCATGAAGTCATATAGACTTCTAGCTATTCTTCCTCTCCAACCAGAATCCGAAAGGTCAGGCCCCTTCATGGAAAGACTTCTTACTCCAGATAATCCATGGTACCTCAACTCTATTCCTGTAGCTTGGAGATAATCTACGACCTCTTTACGTTCCTCTGAACTTAGAAGAGTGATCTGTTCACTTTCGATATGAACATGGTACCCCCTATGTCCCGAATAGTATATTTTTAGTTCTTGGGTTGAAAATCCAAAATCGTCCATTAGAATCTCTATAAGCTTCAACACTTCCCTTTTAGCTGATTCAAGACATACTTCACAAGGCCAAGAATTCGCTACGATTCTTTCTCCTTCACAGTTGGGGCATTTAGTCGGAGCTTCTCCAGTCTGAGTTAAGCCGCAGTCTCTGCAGCTCCAGAAATCATGTTCCTTCTTACATGGAGTTGGGATATGATCTGCATCTATATCGAATATTAGATCTGCTCCTAACCACCCCTTCTTATCCATCTCCTCCCTTGGATCTTTGTAATAAGCACTTGAATAATAAGCGTCTTTAGGAACATTTTCCATAAGAAACCTTTTCAATTCACCTTCTTCTGAGAATCCTATATGACGGATCATCAATCCTTCCCTAAAGAGCGAAAATCCGAATTCTCTCTTCTCAAAATCTTTAGGTGGAACAATTTTTGAAGAAGCTTCTCTATAATAATGAGCAAAGGCTTTATGGATAAAGTTAACTTCTTCTTTTGTTGTGAGAACCTTCACCCTTCTTCACTTTACTCTAACAAGACTCTATCTAATTAATAACTCCAATATAATAAAGAATACTTCACTTTCTCTACTCAGACTCCCTTCTTTCTCTTCTTTTTTGGAGCCTCCGAACCATCCTACGATAATAAGTTAAGGGATGCTTAATCCGACCGCAGATTCTACCTTCATCTATACATAATCTATGCGTCTTTAGAGTGGAGCATTTAGGACTGATATATTTGGTTCTAGAACCTCTACTTCCTGCTATATGTTCAACCTGATACCGAGTTAACCTTTCATTGAAATCTGACACTGAACTGAAGAGCTTTACAACCTCCTCTGGTTTGAAGCCTACATTTAATAGAAAAGCAGTTAAGGTAAAACGCCCCATATGTGATACACGTCTTCCCGCAAGAACATTATCATAAAGCCTTTTAATGCATGGAGGGAACGCCTCATTTATTATTTCAGAGGGGAATTCTTCCAGCTTAAATTTAGCTTTCTCTTTAGAGATCAACTCTCTTAAATCATCTATCCTCTTTACAAGAGTTTCTGGCAACTTCATATCTAAATCCACGTTAAGTTTACTCTCTATATACCTCCGAACCTCCTCTTCTATTAAGCGAACTACGTCACTCTTCGTCAATAGAACATCTCCTTTAACTAAAGCTCTGTTAACAAGTTTCCATTCACTCTCATTAAAATTGATGGCGTTCTTTAGGTAATCTACAAAATGGAGGGCGAAGCCATAATTCTTCTTCTCTCCTAAAAATTTTATTCTCCACCCAAATCTTCTCGCGATCTCGATAATCTTTCCTGAATCCTCCTCTCTAAGGTATTCTACTATACGTTTAGCTTCGTAATCAGCGAACCTCTTCTTAACAATTTGATTTTCAGTAGC